>JASHNY010000245.1 GCA_030041385.1 Alphaproteobacteria bacterium | reverse complement strand
CGCGCCCGCAGCTACTGCACCGTTATCGCGAAATTGGTATGGCCCGCCCCCGAGGACGGGCCGTATTCGCCATATTCCGCGCCGCTCATCGCCGCCGCCGGCACGCCGTCGAGCGCGCCGAGCATGCTGGCGATATTGCGCCCGCCCATCTCGACCGACGTTTCCTTGGCGTAATCGTCGAGAAAGCGCCGTGCGTTGCCGGTGTGCCCGGCGAGCAGCATCGTGATGAACTGCCGGTCGAGCGCCTGGTGCTCGGGGGTCGGCCAGCTCGCGGGGTTGCGCACGAGCCGGTGCGATAGGGCCGAGCTGGCGACGAACACGACGCGCTTCCCTGAACTCGCCGCCGCATCGCGCACGGCCTGGCCGACGCGATAGCATTCGTCGAGATCGGCGAGGATGCAGGTGCCCATCGTCACCACCGGGATGCGCTGGGCGGGATCGAGATATTGCAGCGGCACGAAGGTGCCGTAATCCCATTTGTAATGCGGCGTGTCGTTGCGCCCGGCGAGCAGCCCCTGCCCCTTGATCGCGTCCACCAGCGCCGCGCCGAATTCCGGGTCGCCGGGCCGGTCGTACGGCATGCCGGGGATCAGATCGGGAAGTTCGTCCGACACGCAATGGCCGCAATGGCGCTTCTGGCAGGTGACGTACCAGGTGAAGGTCGTCACCCAATGCGCTGATTGTAAAACGATAACGTCAGGTTCGAGCGCCTGGATCGCGCGCCCGAGCGCATATTCGCCGGCGATGACGCCGTTGAGGAAATCCGGCGCATTGGCCTCGATGCCGATGCGCGGCGAGTGCGAGGCAATCGCCGACATCGCGATTTTTCCGGCCATCGCCCGCCTCCCGCTATCGACCACCGTTAACCGTCATCCCGGCCCTCGCCGGGATGCCGGTTTGGGGATTACACCGCCAGCCGGCCTTTCAGCACCTGCCCGCCGTGCTCGCCGGTCGCCGCGCCGTTCTCGATCGCGACGACGCCGTTGACGATCGTCGCGGCGATGCCGTCGGCCTTTTGCACGAGCCGCCGCGCGCCGCCGGGCAGGTCGCGCTCGACGGTCGGCAGGCACGGCTTCACCCGCGCCTCGTCGAAGACGACGAGATCGGCGGCGTAACCGGTGCGAACCAAGCCGCGATCCGGCAATTCCCAGGCCGAGGCGTTGTCGAAGGTCAGCATGCGCACCGCCTCTTCGAGGGTGAATTGCTGCTTCGCCCGCACCCAGTAGCTCAGCAGGTGGGTCTGCAATGACGAACCCATCTCCTGGCACACATGCGCGCCCGAATCGGAAAACGTCGCCAAGGTGCGCGGATGCCGCAGGATGCCGAGTACGTCGGCCGGCGATTCGTTGACGAGAGGCTGCACGAACACCCGGTTGTCGTTGTCGAGCGCGAGATCGAGCATCACCTCGACCGGATGCTTGTTCTGCCGCCGCGCCAGATCGCCGACGCTGGGGTCGTCCCAGTTCACGTCGAGCATCGGGAACAGATTGTCGTAATCGGGCTTGCGCGGGTCGGTCGTCGCCGCGCCGCCGCCCTGCAACACGCTGTCGCGCGGCTTCATTGTCGCCTCTGCGGCGATCAGGCGCCGCCGCACCTCGGGGTCGGCGAGGCGAATTTTCTGCTCGGCGAGCGGCAGGGCGCGGATCGCCTGCCATCCCGGCAACACGTCGAACGGCAGGTAGGATTTCAACGAGAACACCGCATTGATCGAGCGCGTCGTCGCCTGCCCGTACATGCGCCCGCCGGCGGCGACGGTCGCGTCCATGTACTCAAGCTGGTAGGTCCACGGGTTCGGATCGATGCCCTGGCGCGTCGCCAGCATGCCGAACATGACCGGCCGGCCGCTGTCGAGCGCGACCCGCCGGAGCCGATCGAGAAAGGCCCGCTGCGCCGTGCCGCCGGAAATGTCGGGGCCGATCTGGAAGATGCCGGCGTCGAGCGCGCCCATCGCCGCGACGAGGCGGTCGATCTCGTCCCAATCGGCGATGCGGCTGGCGATCGGCGACCCGTCGGGCGTGACGTGCGTCGTCGCGCGCGAGGTCGAGAACCCCATCGCGCCGGCGCGCACCGCCTCCTCGACGGCATGGGCCATCAGCCGCAAATCGTCCTCGGTCGCCTTCTCGCTGAGCCCGCGTTCGCCCATCGCGTACATGCGCAAGGCGGAATGGCCGATATACATGCCGTAATTGAGGCCCTTGGGCAGCCGCTCGACCGTGGCGAGGTATTCGGGAAAGGTCTCCCAGGTCCAGTCGATGCCGGCCATCATCGCCTCGGTCGGGATGTCCTCGACCGCGGTCAGGCAGCGCGCGAACCATTCGCGATCCTGGGGCTTGCACGGCGCCAGCGCGAAGCCGCAATTGCCCATCACGACGCTGGTAACGCCGTGCCAGCACGAGCAGCTGCCGAGCGCATCCCAGGCGACCTGCGCATCCATGTGGGTATGGCCGTCGATAAAGCCGGGCGCGACGATCATGCCCTCGGCATCGACGATGCGCTCGGCCGGGGCGCGGATGCGGCCGATCTCGACGATCTTTCCGGCCTTGACGCCGACATCGGCGCGATAGCGCGGCAGCCCCGAGCCGTCGACCACGGTGCCGTTGCGAACCAAGAGATCAAGGGCCATCGCGCATCTCCTTCCGAACGCTCAACCATCGGAGCATCGCTCGCCCGCTGTCAACCGGCGTCGGCGCAAAGGAGAGCCTTAGCGGATTGTTAAGCGGCGCCAGCTAAAGCGTTCCGGACAGATGCGAGGGCATCATGAGCGTGACACTACGACACCCGGTCACCGGCGAGATCAAAGTCCGTGACGAAGGCTGGAGTTGGTCGTGCTTTTTCGGCGGCGTATTCGGGGCGCCCTTGTTCCGCCGCGGGCTGCATGTGTGGGGCGCAGCCGTGCTGGTCTTCGACATCACCGTCCTGATCGTCGAATGCATCCCCGGCAGCAAGGCCGCGAGCCTTTACGCCTGGATGTCGGCGAT
>JASHNY010000244.1 GCA_030041385.1 Alphaproteobacteria bacterium | reverse complement strand
CCCGGATGACCGAACATGTCAAGCTCGGGCACTACTACGCCGCTCGTTGCGTTGACGAGCCTGGGCGCCGCCAGATACCCTGGCAGGAATAAAAACGAGCGAGGGCCGAAGGCGCCGTCGCCGCGGAATGGGTTGAGCACGCACATCGTCGGCGCTCGCGGGGAGGAATCCATGTCCGAAACCACGTCGGAAGAACTTTTGGGGCTGTTCGACAACGCTCCGCTGAACCTTCGATATTGGGTCATTTTCGCCCTGATGTCGGCGGTGTTCGTCTTCGATTTCTTCGATTTCCTGGTGGTCGGCTACCTGCTGGCGGCGGTCGCGCGCGAGTGGCACCTGACCTATGGCGAATCGGCGGTGATCCTCTATAGCGGCGGGGTCGGCGCGATCGTCGGGGCGGTGCTGTTCGGCGCCTTCGCCGATGCCTGGGGACGCAAGCAGCAGATGGTGATCGGCACCTTCATCTGCGCCGTGAGCTCGGGCCTGATCGCGTTCATTCCCGAAGGCGCGTGGTGGCTGTTTGCAATCCTGCGCTTCTTTGTCGGCGTCGGGCTCACCGCGGCGGTGACCCCGTCATTGACCGTCGTCGTCGAACTGACGCCGACGCGGCACCGCACGATCGCGACCAGCTTTTATGTCGTGTGGGCGTCGGCCGGCGGGTTTCTCGCGCCGGCGATTTCGGCGGCGATCATGGGACCCTACGGCTGGCGCCGCGTCGCCCTGTTGGGTTTTGTCGCGCTGATCATCGGCGTGCTGGTGTGGATCTTCACCCCCGAATCGGTGCGCTGGCTGACCGCCAAGGGGCGGTTCGCCGAGGCCAGGGCCGAGGTGGCAAAGCATCTCGGCCTGCCGCTCGACCGGGTGCCGTTGCCGAACGTGCCGCCGGAAAGGCCGCCGCGCGGCAACCTCTTGGACCTGTTGTCGCAGCCGCGGATGTTCTGGGAGACGATCCTGATTTGGGGCGGCTCGTCGACGGCGGGGTACGGGGTCTATCTGTGGGGGCCGACGATCGTCGCGCTGCTGTTGCACATCCCGGTGCCGAAAGCGGCCGCGTATTTCGTCATCGTCTCGGGCGCCGGCGTCTTCGGCAAGATTGTCGTGACCCTGGTGGCGCCGCTGATGGGCCGGCGCCTGCTGGGGATCGTCTGGGGCTTCGGCGGCACCGTCGCGCTGGCGCTCGCCGGCTATTTCAACTCGGTGCTGCTCGGCGAGATGCCGCTGATGGTGGTATTGCTGGCCTGCTCGACCTTCTGCATCGAGGGCGGGTTCTCGAACCTGGCGCCGTACACGGTCGAGAGCTATGGGGTCAGCCTGGGCGCCCGCTCGTCCGGGCTCGGGCAGACCGCGAACGGCTTCGGCAAGATCATCGGGCCGCTGAGCCTGGCGCTGATCGCCGGCACCAGCCACCTGGTATCGCCGCAGCAGACCGAGGCGGCGGTATTTCCGGCATTCCTGTTCCTCGCGTTTGCGATGCTGCTGGTCGGGCTGTCGTTCCTGTTCCTCGGGGTCGAAACCCACGGCAAGCCGATGGCGCTCGGCAGCGAGGGGGCGCCGGCAGCCGCGGTTCACTGAGCCGGCCCTGCCCTGTCCTGGCCGATAAGCGGTCTGCGCCGGGCGCAGGGCTGCTGCGACGTCGTGCGGCCACCGCGACAGAGTGGCGCATTTGACGTATCGCCGCAGGCGGCCGATACTCGCACCAAACCAATTCGCACAGCACGTTAACGGGCGTCGCTGCGATGGTAGCGACGCTTATGGGGGAGACGCATGGCCGCGACGACATCGGAGGACCTGCTTTCAATATACGACAAGGCGCCCCTCAACGGGCGCTACTGGACCAGCTTTGTACTGATGTCGGGGGTGCTGGTTCTCGACTTCTTCGATTTCTTCCTGATCGCGTTCGTGATGTCGGTGATCGGCCCGCAATGGCACCTGACCTACGGTGAGGGGGCGCTGATCCTTTACGGCGCCGGAGTCGGGGCGATTATCGGCGCGCTTGTGTTCGGCTCGCTCGGCGATGTGTTCGGGCGCAAGATGCAGACCGTCTTTGGCACATTGATCTGCGGGCTATGCGCCGGGGCGATCGGGTTCCTGCCCACGGGCGCCTGGATGGCGCTGGCGGTCCTGCGGTTTCTCGTCGGCTTCGGCCTCGCCGCGGGCGTCACCCCGGCATTGACCATCATGGTCGAGCAGACCCCGACCCGCTGGCGCACCGGACTGACCAGCTTTTTCATCGTGTTCGCCAGCGCGGGCACGCTCGTCGCCTCGTTCACCTCGGCGATCCTGCTGCATGCGTTCGGCTGGCGCGGCGTCGCCATGACCGGGTTCGTCGCGATCATCATCGGCATATTGGTGTGGATTTTCGTACCGGAATCGGCGCGCTGGCTGACAGCGAAGGGGCGCTTCGCCGAGGCCCAGGCCGAGGTGGCGCGGCAACTGGGGTTGCCGCTCAGCCGCGTGCCGCTGCCGACGGTCCGCCCCGTCTCGCAGCCGCAGGCCAGCCTCGGTGAGTTGTTTTCGGTCAATCCGCGCCTGTTCTGGCAAACATTGCTGATCTGGGGCGGCTCGGCCTCGGCGGTCTATGGCTACTATTTGTGGGGGCCGACCATTGTTTCCCTGGCGCTCAAGGTATCCCCTGCCGTTGCTGCCAAGTATTTCATCTATGTCTCCGGCACGGGGGTCATCGGCAAGATCATCGTCTCGATGATCTCGGCGAAAATGGGGCGGCGTATGCTCGGCGCGATCTTCGGCTTCCTGACCATGGTTTTCATGGTCTTGGCCGGATATTTCAACAGCGTGTTGGTCGGCGGGTTTCCGCTGTTCATCATCCTGATTGCCGCCGCTGCGTTCTTTGCCGAAGGCGGTTTTGCCAATCTCGCGCCGTACACGGTCGAGCAATATGGGGTCAATCTCGGTTCGCGCTCCTCCGGCTTGGGGCAGGCGGCGAACGGGGTCGGCAAGATTGTCGGCCCGCTGGCGCTGGCCCTGCTCGCCGGCAGCAGCAACATCATCGCGCCAAAGGCGACGGCGGAAGCGATTTTCCCGGCTTTCGTGTTTCTCGCGGCGACGATGTTGGCGGTGGCGCTCGCCTATGTCTTCCTCGGGGTCGAGACGCATGGCCGTGCGATGGCGCTGAGCCACGAGGCGTCGGCCGGGCGCTGAACGGCAAGATTGCGGTACGCGAACGATTGCCGGGCTTGCTAGAATGGGGTGCCCCAACCTCTGAACCCGCGGTGAGCCCATGGCAGGCAGCGTCAACAAGGTGATCCTGGTCGGCAATCTCGGCCGCGACCCCGAAATCCGCTCGACCCAGGACGGGATGCGCATTGCCAATCTGAACCTGGCGACGTCGGAAAGCTGGCGCGACCGCGCCTCCGGCGAGCGCCGGGAGCGGACCGAATGGCATCGCGTCGTCATCTTCAACGAGCGCCTCGTCGAGATCGCCGAAAAATTCCTGCGCAAGGGTTCGAAGGTCTATGTCGAGGGGGCGCTGCAGACGCGCAAATGGACCGACCAGCAGGGCCAGGACCGCTATTCCACCGAGGTCGTGCTGCAGCGCTTTCGCGGCGAGTTGACGATGCTGGACGGCGCTCGCACCGGCGGCGGCGCAGGCGAGGGCGGCTACGACGAGGGCTATGCCGGCGGCGGTTATGACGATGCCCCGCCGCGCTCCGGCAGCGGCGGTTCCGGCGGCGGCGGTTCCGGCGGCGGCAGAAGCCGCAGCACCAGCAACGACCTCGACGACGAAATTCCGTTTTGACCGTTGCGGGCGGCGGCCGTGAGGCCCATGACCCGCGATGCGGCAATATCGAGGGGTGACGGCCGGCCGCCGGAGATTGCTTCGCTGCGCTCGCACTGACGGGAGGTGGAACCGATGTTGCAGGCTCGCTTCCATGCCGACGCTTCATGCCGGGTTTGCAGCGGGAGTTTGTTCGACCGGCGCCGGGTCCTGGGCGCTGCGGCCGCGGCCGGGGTGG
>JASHNY010000243.1 GCA_030041385.1 Alphaproteobacteria bacterium | reverse complement strand
GCATATGCGCGAGCGGTCGCGGCGCATGTCGGAGGTGCGCTCGATCCTGACCGGCAAGATCGTCGACAGCTATACCAACATCCTGACCGTCAAGCTCTTCGCCCGCTCCCGCGACGAGGACGAATTCGTGCGCGAGGGGGTCGACGAGCACACCGATGCGTGGCGCTCGCAGCAGCGCCTCGGCACGCTGTGGGGCCTGTCGCTGCAATTGATGAACGCGCTGTTGATCGTCGGCACCGCCGGCCTCGCGATCGGATTGTGGATGAACGGCCACATCGCCGTCGGCACCGTCGCGACGGCCATTCCGATGGCGTGGCAGATCAACAATATCTCCGGCTGGCTGGCACAGCAGATCGCCAATATTTTCGACGATATCGGCCAGGTGCAGGACGGCATGCGCTCGATCGCGCAGGCGCGGCAGATGGCCGATGCGCCCGGCGCGGCCGAGATGGTGCGGCCGCTGGGCGCGATCCGCTTCGAACAGGTCCATTTCGACTACGGCCGCAGCCGGCGGCTCGGCGGCGTGTTGCGCGGGCTCGACTTTGCCGTCGCGCCGGGCGAGCGGGTCGGCCTCGTCGGCCGCTCCGGCGCCGGCAAGTCGACCCTTGTCAACCTGCTGCTGGGCTTCTACCGGCCTGAAGAGGGCCGCATCCTGATCGATGGCCAGGACATCGCCGGCCTGACCCAGGAGAGCCTCAGGGCACAGATCGGCATGGTGACGCAGGACACCTCTCTGCTGCACCGCTCGATCCGCGACAACATCCGCTATGGCCGGCCGGATGCGAGCGAGGCCGAGATCGTCGATGCGGCGCGCCGCGCCCACGCGCTCGATTTCATCGACGGGCTGGAGGATTGGCACGGGCGCACCGGCTTCGACGCCCATGTCGGCGAGCGCGGCGTCAAATTGTCGGGCGGGCAGCGCCAGCGCATCGCCCTCGCCCGGGTGATCCTTAAGGACGCCCCGATCCTGGTGCTTGACGAAGCCACCTCGGCGCTCGACAGCGAGGTCGAGGCGGCGATCCAGGAGCAATTGGGCGCCTTGATGCAGGGGCGCACGGTGATCGCGATCGCCCACCGGCTGTCGACGATCTGCCAGATGGACCGGCTGGTCGTGCTTGACCACGGCCGCATCGTCGAGCAGGGCAGCCACGAATCGCTGATCGCCGCCAACGGCGCCTATGCCGCGCTGTGGCGGCGGCAATCGGGCGGGTTCCGCATCGACACGCTGCCGCAGCGGGAGGCAGCGGCCGCGGACTGAGCCTTCGCTTTCCGGGCGATGGCGGCTAAAACAGGGGCATGCTCAGCGAGCCCCTTGTCTTCGTCGGCAGCTGCGACCTCGCCGGCATCGTCCGCGGCAAGGGTTTTCCCGAGGCCGAGCTCGAGCGCCGGCTCGACAAGGGCGTCGGGCTGACCCACAGCAACATCATGATGTCGGCGTTCGGGCCGATCCATCGCACGCCGTTCGGCACGCTCGGCGATCTGATGCTGGTGCCCGACCCGTCGACGCGGGTCGAGGTGCCGTTCGACGGCGGCACCGCCGAGCGCTTTTATCTCGGCGACATCTGCACCACCGACCGCACCCCGTGGGAATGCTGCCCGCGGCATTTTCTCCGCCGCGCCCTTGCCGCGCTCGACGAGGCGGCCGGGCTGTCGCTGCTCGCCGCGTTCGAGCAGGAATTCGTCTATACCGGGGTCGAGGAGCGGCCGGGCGCGACCTATGCGCTCGACGCCTGGCGTCGCCAAGGCGGGTTCGGCGAGGCCTATATGGCGGCGTTGCGCGCCGCCGGGCTGGTGCCCGACAGCTTTCTGCCGGAATACGGGGCGCGGCAATACGAGGTGACGGTCGCGCCGACTGTCGGCCTGCGCCCGGCCGACGCCGCGGTGATCCAGCGCGAAATGGCGCGCGCGGTCGCCCACCGCCTCGGGCACCGCGCAATCTTTGCGCCGATCCTCAACCCGGATGGCATCGGCAACGGCACCCACATTCATTTCAGCCTGCGCGACCGTGCCGGCCGGCCGGTGCTCTACGACCCGGCGCGGCCCTATGCGCTGTCGCCGTTGGGCGAGCGGTTCATCGCCGGCATCATCGCGCATTTGCCGGCCTTGTGCGCGGTGACCGCGCCGTCGGTGGCCTCCTATTACCGATTGCAGCCGAACCGCTGGGCCCCGGTCGAGGCCAATCTCGGCATCCAGGACCGCGGCGCCGCGATCCGCGTGTGCCCGCTGTTCGACCCCAGGGACGCGGCAGCCGAATTCAACCTCGAATACCGCGTCGCCGATGCGTCCGCCTGCCCATATCTGGCGCTCGGCGCCGTCGTATGGGCGGGGGTCGACGGCATCCGCCGCGCGCTGACCCTGCCCGCGCCCGGCACGGCGTTTCCGGCCCTGCCGCGCTCGCTCGACGCGGCGCTCGCGAACCTCGCTGCCTGCGCACCGGCGCGCGACTGGTTCGGGCCGCTGCTGTTCGATTGCTATCTCGATTTCAAGCGGGCCGAGCTGGCGGCGCTCGACGGGCTGAACCCGGCCGAGATCTGCGCCCGCTACGTGGAGGTCTATTAGTGCTGCTCGCCGCCGACGAGCCGGCGCCGGTGCGCCTGTTGCGGCCGCACGGCGCGTCCGACGTCCTGCTGACCGCGGACCATGCCGGCAACCGCATCCCGCGCAGTCTCGGCGATCTCGGCCTTGCCGCGGCCGAGCGCAGCCGCCACATCGCCTGGGATATCGGCATCGCCGGGGTCACCGAGCGGCTTTCCGGTCTGCTCGATGCGACCGCGGTATTGCAGACCTACTCGCGCCTCGTCATCGACTGCAACCGCGCGCCCGGCCATCCCACCTCGATCCCGACGATCAGCGAAACCACGCCCATCCCCGGCAACGAAACCCTGACGGATGAGGCGCGCGAGCTGCGCCGCCGCGACATCTTCGCGCCGTATCACGGGGCGATCGCCGGCCTGATCGAGGCGCGCAGCGCCGCCGCGCGGCGCACCATCCTGGTGGCGATGCACAGCTTTACCCCGGTGTTCAAGGGTGTCGCACGCAGGGTCGAGATCGGCGTGCTCTATCACCGCGAGACGGCGCTGTCGCGGATCATGCTCGACCTGCTCCGCGCCGAAGGCGACCTCGCCGTCGGGGCCAACGAGCCCTATGCGATCACCGACACCAGCGACTACACGGTCCCGGTGCACGGCGAAGCCCGCGGCCTCCCGCATGTCGAGATCGAGATCCGCCAGGATTTGATCGCCGACGAAGCCGGGCAGCGATCATGGGAGGCGCGGATGGCGCGGCTGCTGCGGCTGGCCCAGGCGAGGTTGTGCCGCGATTAGAGCGGGCGGCTCCGCTCGGATCGCATCAATCGTCATGGCCGCCCCCGGAACGCCCACAGGGCGGCCGTCCGGGGGTGACCCGGCCATCTGGAGCACCGGTGAAGCGATACGACACGTTTCGCAGATGCCCGGATCAAGTCCGGGCATGACGAAGGGCAAAGGTGCTTCAACATGAACGGGCCACGCTCTAGCCCCTCACCCTCACCCTCCCTCCCTCTTCCCGCGAGCGGGGAGAGGGGTTGGGGTAAGGGGCAGCGTCGCTAATCGAACAAAGCCAGGTCGATCACGTCGCCCATCCGGCAATAGCCGCGGTCGCTCGGGTGCAGACCGTCGCCGCAATCCCAAATCGGCAGCATTTGCGTGGGGCGCTCGGGATCGCGCAGCGCCGCATCGAAATCGGCGACGCCGTCGAAGACGCCGCTGTCGCGGATCCAGGCGTTGACCGTCGCGCGGTGCCGTTCGCGGGTCGGGTTCCACGCATTGGCCATGAACGTCTCGTTGCCGAACGGGGTCAAGGTCGCGCCGATGATCTTGATGCCGCGCGCCTGCGCCCGCATCGCCATCTGATGCAGGCCGGCGATCATCTGCTCGCCGGTCACCTCCTCCTCGGGCTTGGCGTTGCGGTTGCGGAGGTCGTTGGTGCCGAGCATGACGATCGCATGGGTGACCCCCGGCTGGGCCAACACATCGCGGTCGAAGCGCCTGAGCCCGCTGTCGCCGCGCAGATCGTGCAGGATGCGGTTGCCGCCCAGCCCCTGGTTCATCACCGCCATCGGCCGGCCGCCGCGCCGCTCGGCGAAGCGACGGGCAAGCTGGTCGGGCCAGCGGCAGAAGGCGTCGTGGGTCGAGATGTTGGCGTCGGTCAGTGAATCGCCGAGGCAGACGACGCCGCCTGTCTCTGCCGAGGCCAGCACATCGATCCCGCTGACGAAGAACCACTCGTCGGTAACCTTGCCGACCGGCATGCTGGTCTCGCCTGCGAAATTGCCGGGCGGGGAGATGTAGTTGGTCTGGCGCGCGTAGCGGCCGGTGATCTGGAACGCCGGCAGGATTTCGCCGGGGAAATGCAGGCTGACCGCGAGATCGGCCAGTGCCGGCGCGTCGAGCCGCACCGCATCGCTGACGAGCAATGCGCCCGCGGCAATCGTCGCCGAACCCGCGCCGTTGAAGGTCAGCGTGCGCACCGAGCCGGGCACGATCGCCGGCCCCTTGTCGCGCAGCGCGATGGTCCCGCCGCCGACCGCGAGCGGGCGCGTGCCGTAGGCGTTCGACACCCTGACCCGCAGCGTATCACCGCCGAAGCTGATGCGCGGGGTCATCCGGATCGTATGGTTGTTGAGGCCGTAGCCCGCCTCGCTTGGCGCCGGCGAGGCGGTCCAGGTGCCGACCCAGTGCCTGTTGTCCATCGCAGTCCCTCCCTTCCCGAGGCGCCGGATGCTTCCGCCGGCAATCCAATGACGTTTATTGTTGTGCTTTATTTTTAATCTTTGCGTTCATGATCCGCTGCATGCTACGATTTCGTCTGCCTCGTAACATTTTTGGACCGACCGCTCAATCTGCCGTCTCCGCCGAAATAATACCTCGGGAGAAGAACCTTGAGGCGTCCGATAACGGTTGCGATCGTTGTGGGCAGCCTGGCGACTGCCGCCTGCTCGTCTTCATCCCCTACCTCCGAATGGGGGAGAATTACCGTCGACCAAGTGAAGCGCGGCAGCGTTGTCGGAATATTGCTTGCCCCGATTGCACTGCCGGGCGCAATCATCGGCGACGCCATCGAGCCCATCGCCAAGGCCGACGAAGGCTGCAACGGATGCATCGTGCAGTCGATGCAGAACGCGGCGGCGTCGGCTCCTTCACCGCCGCCTCCGCCGCATCCGCAGCCGGTGCAAGTGGCGCGCGACGAGCCGACGAAACCCCGCGACGGCTTCATCACCACACATCCCGTCGTAAGGGAGCCGACCGTGGCGGCGCTTCCCGCCGGACAGGAGCCGCCCACCGCGGTCCCGGTCGGGCCGCCAAGGCCGCCGGCCCCGCTGCCATCGCCGGGAAATCCGCCTTCGGCTTCCGGCGCGCCGCAACCGGTGTTGTCGCCGCCTCCCGGTGCCGGCGGCACCGGCACCGGCACCGGCTTCACCCCGCCGAACCCGGCCAATTACCGGCTCGGACTGGCCAATTGCGTTTCCGTGCAGGCGAAGCCCGATCCCGATTCGGGCACCGACCTCGTTTTCGCCAACGGTTGCGGGCAAGCCGTCTACGTCGACGTTGCAGACGCGGGATCGACAACCATCGGCGCCAACCAGAGCGCGACGATGGTGGCCGGGACCGGATTAGCCGACTTTGCCGCCTGCCCGAGCGGTTTTTTCCCGGTCGGCGGAAACAATCTCACCTGGGTGCCGCCGGAGCCCTATCGCTGCTGGAACGGCGCGCATTAATGCGGCAGCCGTAACACCGGCTTGATCGCGGCGCCGCTTGCCGCGTCGGCGGCGGCGCGGTTGATATCGGCCAGATCGTAATGCGCGACCAGCCGGTCGAGCGGAAATTTCCCGGCCATGAACAGATCGACGAGACGCGGGATGAATTCGCGCGGCCGGCTGTCGCCCTGGATCACGCCGCGCACGACCCGCCCGCCTTGCAGCCACGGCATCTCGAAACTGACTTCGGTGCCGGCCCGCGCGCTGCCGACGAGAACGCAGGTGCCGAGCCCGCGCAGGGCCTCGACCGCGAGCCGGAACACCGCCGGCACGGCCGAGGTTTCGAGCGCGAAATCGAGCCCGCCGCCGGTGATCCGGCGGATTTCGGCGAGCGTATCCGCCCCTTTGCTTTCGAGCGCGTGGGTGGCGCCGAGCGCGCGCGCCAGGGCGAGGCGATGCGGATGGACATCGACGGCGAGGATCGGGTCGCAGCCGGCGATCTTTGCCGCCATCAGCCCGGAAAGCCCGACCCCGCCGACCCCGAACGCGGCGAAGGACTGACCCTGGCGCGGCGCCATCACGTTGAGCACAGCGCCGGCGCCGGTCTGCAACCCGCAGCCGAGCGGCCCGAGCAGGTCGAGCGGCGCGTCGCGGCGGATTTTCACGGCATTCTTGGCCGGCGCGACGGCGTGGGTGGCAAACGACGATTGCTGGAAAAAGCAGGAATAGACCGGCTGCCCATCGCGGCTCATGGGCGTCGAGCCGTCGGCCCGCCGCCCGCTCGATTTGAGATGACGCGCCTCAGTGCAATAGGCCGGGTGGTCGCCCTGACAGGCCGCGCACCCGCCGCACCACGGAAACGACACGACGACAGGGTCGCCCGGCGCCAGATCGGTCACCGCCGCGCCGACCGCCTCGACGATGCCGGCGCCTTCATGGCCGCACACCACCGGATAGGGCAGGTTCGGGAAATATCCGTCGCGGGCATGCAGGTCGGTCTGGCACATCCCGGTGGCGACGATGCGGAGCAATACCTCGTCCGCCGCCGGGCCGGCCAGGTCGAGCGACTGGATCTCGAATGGTGCGCCCCGCGCCGGCACTACCGCGGCGGTGATTTTCATCGTTGTCCCCCACTCCGGTCATTGCGAGGCGCACCCGGCCAACGCAATCTCGCGCCTGCGAGCCTCCGACGGTCATTGCGAGGCGCCGAGCGCCGAGGCAATCTCGCGGCAAGGTTCACAAAACGGGATTGCGTCGCTTCGCTCGCAATGACACCACAATAGGCGAGATTCCCTCCTTTGGGATGCGCGCCATGTCCGATCGCAACACATTTCCCACCCTGCTCGGCCATTTCGCCACCGCCGTCACCGCCAATGACGGCGCCGCCCTGGCCGCACTCTTCACCGCCGACGGCACCTATGACGACGGTTTTTTCGGCCCGCATCGCGGTCGCGCCGCGATTGCGGCGATGCTGCAGCGCTTTCACGAGACCGGCGGCGATTACCGCTGGGACTGGCTCGATCCGTTGTGCGACGGCACCACCGGCTATGCCCGGTTCCGCTTCAGCTATATCTCGCGATTGCCGGATTGCCGGGGGAAGCCGGTCGTGTTCGTGGGGATGAGCCGGTTCCTGCTGGAGGACGGGCTGATCCGGCATTACGCCGAGGCGTTCGACCGCGGCGTCGCACTGGTTCAGCTCGGGTTTCCGGCCGAGCGCATCCGGCGCATCCTCGAAAAGGCGGCAGCGGCGCAGAACGCCTTGCCCGAGGCTCGCGCCCACCTCGACCGCTTCACGGCCCGCTAGAAAGCCCGGCCTTCCGCCTGGCGCGCTACCACGCCTCGCGGCCGCGGGTCGGGCGCGCCGCCGGAGCGGCATCGGCTAGTTCCCGCTTGTCGTGCTGCTCGGCTTCGTGCTTGTCGAACATCGCCTTGGCCGCGGCGTTGCGCTTGGCGCTGAACTCGGCGCGGTTGTCGCCGCACCACTGAAACGACGCTGCCCGGCTTTGGTTGAGCTTGCTGAAATGCGGCATCACATAGCGCGCGTACAGCTCGTAGGAGCGTTTGGTCGCCTCGAAATCGGCCCAGTTGTGGGCCTGGTGCAGAAACACGCCGAATTCGCCCTGCTTCTGCTGCAGCCGCTCGATCAAGGCGATCGCGTCGTCGGGCGTGCCGCACACGCCATAGCGGTTCTCGACGAACCATTCGAGCGCGTCCTGCCCCGGCGGCACGATAAAGCGGGGCTGGTTGTTGTTGAGGTAACCGAGATAGCGCTCGAAGCCCCAGCGCGCGTTGCTGAACGCCTGCTCGCGGGTTTCGGCGATGTGCATCGGCCCGACAAGGCGCAGCCGGCTGGCATCCATCGTGCGGCCTTGCCCGGCGGCGATGTCGTTGGCGATCTTCCAGTTGGAAGCGAGCGCGTCATAGCCGAACGGGTTGGTCGCGGCGACGCAGATCATGCTGAGCCCGTATTTCCCGGCAAGCCGCCCGCCGGACGGTGTCACCGCGCTGACCACCGCGACCTCAGGATGCGGCTTCGTGTACGGCAAGAGGTGCAGGCGGCACCCGTCCATCGTGTACCAGTCGGTCTTCTCGGTGATGATGTCGCCCTTGAACAGCCTGAGGATCGCGTCGAGCGACTCGGCCATGCGGTCGCGCTGGGTCATCGGGTCGATGCCCATCATGATCGCGTCCGAGGCGAGCAATCCCGGCCCGGCGCCGAACATGACCCGGCCGCGGGTCATGTGGTCGAGCTGGACGATGCGGTCGGCGACCATCATCGGATGGTGATAGGGCAATGAGATGACGCCGGTGCCGAAGCGGATGTGGCGGGTGCGCTCGGCGGCGAAGGCGATGAACACCTCGGGCGACGAAATGATCTCGTAGCCGGCCGAATGGTGCTCGCCGATCCACGCCTCGTGAAAGCCGAGCCGGTCGAGCCAGACCATCAATTCGAGGTCGCGCTCGAGGCATTGCGTCGGGTTTTCCTCGTTGGGATGAAACGGCGGCAGGAAAATCCCGTGGCGCAGGGTGATCTCGTTCATCGCAATGCCTCGCTTTGCAAGCCTCGCCGGTTGATCCTTCCTGTCATTCCCGCCCAAGCGGGAACCCAGGAACACCGGCCGGCGCCAAGCTTGCTCCTTTCGTGTTCATGGGTTCCGGGTTTGGCCCCTCGGGCCGCCCCGGAATGACGGCCGACGACGGAGTGCAGCCTCGCTTATCATCAGCTATGCGATGCTAACGGGTTTCGCAGGTGCGGAAAACATTTCAGCCCGCATTGCTGACCGGTCATGATGCATGACCTAAGCCGCTGCGGAGCTTGCCCGAGCCATGAGCCTGTCGCCCGACGAATATCGCGAGCACCTCGAAACCACGGCCGTGCGCGCCGGCTTCAGCTTCCCCGGCGTGGTTTTGCCGGAAAGCCATGAATTCCGCCTCGGCGCGATGCGGTTCCACTATCTCGATTGGGGCAACCGGCACCTGCCGACGATCGTGTTCCTGCACGGCGGCGCGCTCAACGCGCATACCTGGGACCTCGTCTGCCTGGCCTTGCGCGAGGATTACCACTGCGTCGCGCTCGACCAGCGCGGCCACGGCGACAGCGACTGGTCGCACGAGGCCGATTATTCGATGGCCGCCCAGCTTGCCGACACGAAAGGGTTTGTCGATCATCTCGGGCTCGGCAGGTTCATCCTCGCCGGCATGTCATTGGGCGCGATCAACTCGCTCAACTTCGCGATCAACTATCCGGAGATGCTGAGCCACCTCGTGATCATCGATGCCGGCCCCGAGATGCGCCGGCCGGGGTCGAGCCGCATCCGCGATTTCGTCAACGGCGTCGCCGACACGGTTTCGCTCGACGGCATCATCGACAAGGCGATGGCGTTCAACCCGCGCCGCGATCCCGTCATTCTCCGCCGCAGCCTGATGCACGCATTGCGGCAGGAGCCCGACGGCAGCTGGCGGTGGAAATACGACCGCCGGCGCTTCCAGGTGCTCGACCAGGAAAAGCACCGCGCCGAGCGCGCCGCGCTGGCCGGCGGTCTCGCCCGCATCACCTGCCCGACCCTCGTCGTCCGCGGCGGCGAAAGCGACGTGTTCCATGAGGAGGACGGCATCCGCCTCGCCCAGCGCCTGCCCGACGGCAAATTCGTCACCGTCCCCAAGGCCGGGCACACCGTGCAGGGCGACAATCCGAAAGGCCTGGTGAGCGAACTACGGCGGTTTCTGCAGCCGACTTAAAGCGGCCTCCCTCACCCTTCCTATCGCTTCGCGACGGGCCCCTTCCCTCTCCCGCAATGCGGGAGAGGGTGGCCGAAGGCCGGGTGAGGGCGCGCGAAACGTAAGAGCGGCTGGACGCGCTACCCTACGCTCACCACCTTCCTCACCCGGTGATTGTTGGTGTCGCCGATATAGATCGCGCCGTCGGGGCCGACGACCGCGCCATGCGGCCGGTCGAGCCCGGCCTCGCCGGCCGGGCCGTCATCGCCGCCCGCTCCCTGCCGCCCGCCGGCGAGCGCCGACACGATCCCGGCACGTGGGTCGAAGCGGCGGATCGCATGGTTCTCGGTATCGACGATCAGGATGTCGCCGTTCTTGTCGATCGCCATCTCCTTCGGCGCGTCGAACACGGCGGCGAGCGCCGGCCCGCCGTCGCCCGAATAGCCGCGCGCCGTAGTGCCGGCGATCGTCGAGATGATCCCGGTCCGCGGATCGACCGCCCGCAGCGACGACCCCTGGCGTTCGAGGATGTAGACGGTGCCGTCCGCGGCCACCTTGACGGCCCGCGCCCCGAACACGCCGGCTTGCCGCGCCGGCCCGCCATCGCCGCTGTGCTCGGCGGCGCCGGTGCCGGCAAACGTGGCGATGCGGCCGCTGGCCAGCTCGATGACCCGCACGCGGTGGTCGGCGACATCGGTGATGTAGAGCCGCGTCTGCCCGGGGTCGAAGGCGAGCCCGTTCGGTTCGGCCAGGCCGGCCTGCGCTGCCGGCCCGCCATCGCCGGAATACGCCGCCTCGCCGGTTCCCGCCACGGTGGTGATGATCCCGGTCGCGGCATCGACCCGCCGCACCCGGCGGTTGAGCCGGTCGGCAATGTAGAGATTGCCGGTGCGGTCGAGCACGACGCCGTAGGGCTCGTTGAGCGCGGCGCGGGTCGCTGGTCCGCCGTCGCCGGAATAGGCCTTGTCGCCATTTCCGGCGACGGTGGTAATGATCCCGCGCCCATCGACGCGGCGGACCCGGTTGTTGAACGTGTCCGAAAAGTAAAGGTTGCCGGCGCCGTCGAACGCCACGTCGAACGGGCCGTTCAGCAATGCGGCCATGGCCGGGCCGCCATCGCCGCCAAACCCCTTCTCGCCCGTCCCGACCGTTGTCGAAATGATCCAGCCCTGCATGAGCGGCATCCTTTCAATCCGATATCCCAACGAGATTGCGTCGCTCCGCTCGCAATGACAATAAAGGGACTGCCATTGCGCGGCGTCCTCAGGCGCCGCGGCAATCTCGCGCCTGGGAGGCTCCCATGACCGAAGCGAAAAAGCCGAAACTGGTCGGCATCAACCACGTCGCGATCGAGGTCGGCAACATCGACGAAGCGCTCGCCTGGTATGCACGGATTTTCGATTTCACCTTGCGCGGCAAGGGCGAACGCAACGCCTTTATCGACATGGGCGACCAGTTCATCAACCTGACGCTGGTGCCGACCGCCGCGCATGACGGGGTCGAGCGGCGCCATATCGGTTTCGTCGTCGACGACCGCACGCGGATCATCGAATTGGCCAAGGCGGCCGGCGCACGCATGGTCGAGGGTCCGTTCCTCGATTTTCTCGACCCGTGGGGCAACCGGCTCGAAATCATCGAGTATTCGAACATCCAGTTCACCAAGGCGCCGCATGTGTTGCGCGGCATGGGCCTGGCGCTCGCCAAGAACGACAAGGCGAAGAAGGAGCTCGCGGACAAGGGCATGGCTGCGGAATGAGCGCGATGAAATTGAGCCTGATCGTCCGCGGCCAGCATCCGCCGGGCGATCCGGCGCAGCACCTGCGCGACGATCTCGACCTGGTGTGCGCCGCCGGCCGGCTCGGCTTCGACGCCGTCGTCAAGGGCTCGCATTACAGCTCGCACCCGTTCCAATCGGTGCAGCAGATCCCGTTTCTGGCCTATTGCGCGGCGATCGCGCCGCGGCTGCGCCTCGTTTGCGGCCTGGTGCTGGTGCCGTTGCACAAGCCCTTGGACCTCGCCGAGCAATTGGCGACGCTCGACCTTCTGTCCGGCGGCAAGCTGGTATTCGGCGCCGGCATCGGCTATCGCGATGTCGAGTTCAAGGCGTTCGGCGTGCCGCGCGGCCATATGGGTGCGCGGTTCGAGGAATGCCTCGTCGCGGTTCGCCGGCTGTGGACCGAGGAATTCGTCGACATGAAAGGCTCGCATTTCGAGCTCGACCACGCGACCTGCCCGGTCAAGCCGCTGCAAAACCCGACCCCGCCGATCTGGATCGGCGCCAACGCCGATATCGCGATCCGCCGCGCCGCGCGCCTCGGCGATTGCTGGTACATCAACCCCCACAACACCTTGGCGACGATCGCGCGACAGATGGACATCTACAAGCGAGCGCTCGACGAAGCCGGCAAGCCGTTTCCCGCCGAACTGCCGATGCGCCGCGAGGTCTTTGTCGCCAAGAGCCGGGCCGAGGCGATCCGCCTTGCGCAGCCCTACCTCGAAGAAAAATATCGCGCCTACCGCTCCTGGGGGCAGGACAAGGTGATGCCCGAAGGCGACGATTTCGACCACGAGTTCAACGAATTGCTCGAAGACCGCTTCCTCCTCGGCGCGCCCGCCGAAATCGCCGACCAGCTCCTTCGCCTCAACCGCACGCTTGGCGTCAACCACCTCGTCGCCTCGGTGCACTGGCCCGGCATGCCCAACCGCCTCGCGCTGGAGCAATTGCAGATTCTGGCCGAGGAAGTGCGGCCGCTATTGGCCTGACCCT
>JASHNY010000242.1 GCA_030041385.1 Alphaproteobacteria bacterium | reverse complement strand
ATGAAGTTCGGCATCTTCTACGAATTGCAATTGCCGCGCCCGTGGCAGCCGGGCGGCGAATTGCAGCTTTACCAGAATGCACTCGACCAGGTCGAGTTGGCCGACCGGCTCGGCTACGACTATGCCTGGGAGGTCGAGCACCATTTCCTCGAGGAATATTCGCACTCGCCGGCGCCCGAAGTGTTTCTCGGCGCGGCGAGCCAGCGGACGAGGCGCATCCGCCTGTGCCACGGCATCATGCAACTGACGACGACGCACCCGGCGCGCTGCGCCGAGCGCATCGCCGCGCTCGACCTCGTGTCGAACGGGCGGGTCGAATTCGGCACCGGGGAAAGCGCCAGCATCACCGAGTTGCAGCCGTTTGGCGTCGAATACGACGAAAAGCGGGCGATCTGGGAGGAGGCGATCCGCGCCATCATCCCGATGTTCAAGGACGGCGGCTGCGAGCATCACGGCAAGTATTTCGACCTGCCGCTCAGGAACGTCGTGCCGAAGCCGGTGCAGAAGCCGCACCCGCCGCTATGGGTCGCCTGCTCGGCGCTCGACACGATCGAGATGGCGGGGCGGCGCGGCATGGGCGCGCTCGCCTTCCAGTTCCTGTCGGCCGATGCGGCGCACGCCTGGGTCCACGCCTATTACAACGGGATGACCAGGCGGCTCGACAAGCTCGCCGATTATCCGATCAACCCGAACCTGGCGCTCACCAGCTATTTCATGTGCGCGCCGACCGACGAGGAGGCGCGGCGCCGCGCCGACGGCATCCCGTTCTTCCAGTTTGCGCTGCGCTTTTACGGCCAGCAGCCGGGGCGCCGCCGGCCCGATCCGGGCACGGTCAATCTGTGGGACGAATACGAGAAGTGGAAGCGCGAGAACCCGGACGGGCTCGCCCGCGCGCTCGCCGGCGGGCTGATCGGTTCGCCCGAGACGCTGCGCCGCAAACTGCGCCGGTTCGAGACCTCGCATATCGACTCGGTGATCCTGCTGAACCAGGCCGGCAACAACACGCACGAGCACATCTGCGAGAGCCTCGAACTTTTCGCCCGCGAGGTGATGCCGGAATTCCATGCCAACATTCCGGCGCAGGAGGACTGGAAGGCGAAGGTATTGGCCGGCGAGATCGAGTTGGAAGAGATCGACACCCAGCCGTTCCGCGATCGCTATGGCCCCAATTCGGTGCAATTGAGGCCGCAAGCGGCGGAGTAAACCGCAGTCGTCGGTCCGCTAGCCTCCCCTTCGGTCTTGTCATAGCGGCGCAGGCCGGTATCCAGGGAAAGGTGGCTCCCGACCTGCGTCGGGATGACGAAACATCCGATCGCGACACACCACCAGTGGTAATGAGTATCGGTCTACAGCGTCGCCACCACTCCAAACCAATAGCTTTTAGAAAACTTCGCCGCGAATACGAAGTGATCGCCGTGGCCTCCGCCCGGAATCGCCCTATTTTAACATAGAGATCACGGCGATGGGCGGTTGCGGAGCACGGCGATGTTGCAGTCAACCCTGTGGATCGTGGCAAGCGCAGCGACGCTGGTCGTCGAGTTGTTCCTGCTATGGAAGATCGTGACGATCCTCGCCCGCGGCACGATCAACGTCGATCTCAAATTCTGGACGACCTGGTACGGCGGCATGGGCGTCACCGCCGAGCGAGGGAACGACCCGATCCTGTACTGGACCGGTACGTTGGGGGTGGTCGGTCTGGCCGTATTGATCGGCGGGATTTACGCCGCCGTGCTGATAAACCACGCGATCCTGTTCAACCAGCCGAACATGATCTGACGGGCCGCGCCTCACGTCTGCGGCGCTGCGGCCTTGTCATGGTCGCGGGCCGCGGGCAATAAAAGGGAATGGACGATCTATTCCCCGCCCTCAGCCTCGTCGCCGTGCCGGGACGGCGGCGGCTCACCCTCGATCTGGCCCGCGAGGCCGAGCGCCGCGGCTTTGCCGGGATCTACGTGCCGAGCATCTTCGGCAACATGGCCCAGTGCACCGCGCTGGCGCTGGCGACCGAGCGGATCGTATTCGGCACCGCGATCGCGCCGATCTACGCGCGCACGGTCGAGGATTTCGCCCATGGCGCCGCCTATATCCACGAAGTCTCCGGCGGGCGGTTCCGCTTCGGCATCGGGGTCGCCCATGCGCCGAGCCACCTCCGCATGGGGGTCACGGTCGGCAAGCCGCTCGGCGACATTCGCGCTTTTGTCGAGAAATGGCGCGCCCACGAAGGGATCGGTGGCTTGCCGCCGGTAATTCTTGCGGCATTGCGCAAGCGCATGGTCGCGCTGGCCGGCGAGATCGCGGGCGGCGTCATCTTTGCCAACGCCAGCCGCTCGCACATGGCGGAATCGCTCGCCGCACTGCCGGCGGCCAAACGCGCTGCCCCGGATTTTCTCGTCGCCAACATGATCCCGACCTGCATTTCCGACGACGTTGCCGCGGCAAAGGCGGTGAATCGCCGCACCCTGACCCGCTACACGATGCTGCCCAACTACCGCAATTACTGGCGGGAAGCCGGCTATGCCGACGAAATGTCGGCGATCGAGCAGGCGCTCGCCGAGGGCCGCGAACGCGACCTCCCCGGGCTGATGAGCGATCGCTGGCTGGCCGACGCGACGCTGTTCGGGTCCGCCGCGGCGGTGCGCGACGGGGTTGCGGCATGGCGCGAAGCCGGCGTGTCGACGCCGATATTGGTGCCGTCTTCAGCCTCGGGAAACCAGTTCAAGGCGGTCGAGGAGATTTTCGCCGCGTTCGCCCGGTAATCAAGGCCCCGGCCGCGCCGCCACTTGCCTGCGGCGCAATCGTGCCCGGCGCTACAAAACTCTATGGAACTTGTTCGGCGTTTTGCCGTTCGCGCAACGCGGGAACAAGGGTGATGCGAGATGCGACGGACGGGGAAACCCGCACAGCGACGGCGAGCGCTGACCGGCCGAACGCGGATCGCGAAACATGGGGAACATGTGGTGATGACGATTTCCATTCCGGCTCCGATCAAGGTGACGCGCGTATTGCTGCTGTGTGCTCCGGTGCTGATGCTGGCGGCCTGCGCGCCGCCGCCCCCGCCGCCTGGCCCCACCGCCGAGCAGGCGATGGCTGCCGCACAGCAGGCGCAATCGACGGCCAACGAAGCGCTGTCGACCGCCCAGAAGGCGGAGGCCGATGCCCAGGCTGCGCGTAGCGCGGCAAGCGAGATGTATCAGCGCAGCCTGCACAAATAGAGGCTGCGACCGGCTGGATCGAGCCGCCGCGGCACCGGGGCGGCGGCCCGAGCCCACCCGTGGAAAGGGAACGTCGATGATCTGCGCATCGCGGCCGCGCGGTCGCTGGCGCGCGCTCGGGCATGGGCTTGCCGCTGCCGTCACGCTGCTGGCGACACCCGCGCTGGCGGCCGAATTTCCGCTGACCCCCCAGACCGTCAGCGTGGGCGAGCCCGGCCATTACCTCACCCGGAGAGGTGATGTGCTGGCCGACATCGCGCGCCGCTTCGACATCGGTTACACCGAGATGCTGGCGGCGAATCCCGGCGTCGATCCGTGGTCGCCGGGCGTCGGCCGGCAGCTGACGATCCCGAGCCTTTACATCCTTCCCGATGCGCCGCGCCGCGGCATCGTGATCAACCTGGCCGAACGCCGGCTCTACTATTTTCCGGCGGACGGCCACACGGTGCAGACCTATCCGATCGGCATCGGTGCGATCGGCTTCACGACGCCCCTCAGCACCACGCGCGTGGTGCGCAAGGAGCCGAACCCGGTCTGGTATCCGCCGCCATCGATCCGGGCCGAGCAGCCCGGCCTGCCGGCCGAAATCGGCCCCGGCCCCGACGACCCGCTCGGCGCCTTCGCGCTGCGGCTCGGCTGGAAGAACTACCTGATCCACGGCACCAACAAGCCCGACGGCGTCGGCCGCAACGTCAGCCACGGCTGCATCCATCTCTATCCCGAGGATATCGAGCGCCTGTTCCACTCGGTTGCGGTCGGCACGCCGGTGCGGGTGATCTCGCAATCGGCGGCCGCGGCATGGCTCGGCGACGGAGGCCTCTACCTCGAAGTGCACCCCAGCAAGGAGCAGGCCGACCAGATCGACACGGACCAGCGGGTCACGCGCGAGGCGCCCGCGGGGCTGCAAGACATCGTGGGGCAAGCCGCCGCGCAATACGCCGATGCGGTCGATTGGGACGCGGTGGAACGCGCCGGCATGCAGCGCACCGGATTGCCGGTCGAGGTCGCGAAGCAGCCGTCCGACACGATGGCGGCGCTGCCGGAAGGCGCCGTGCCGGCGCCAAATCCGGACGACGAGGAGGTTTCGCAATACGGGACTGGTGGCGGTCCGGCGGAAGCGGCGGAAGGCGACGGCACCGACGCGGGTGCGCGCTCGTCCGTCGAAGCGAGCAGCCAGTCCTCGGGCCAGGCGATCGATCAGCCGGGCGCGATCGCCGACCAGCCCGCGGAGGAGGAAGACGAAGGCGCGGTGTGGGCGCCGCGCGAGGACCGTTCGGCCCCGTATCGGGGCGACCGGTAACCTGGCCCGGCTTGGCTTCTAGTGCGGCGGATTTGAAGTTCGCACGGGTTTGGTGGCGGCCGCGGTTGCGAACTTCAAATCCAAGGCCACGCTAGCGGCTGGAATCTGACATTTGGAACCTGTCACGCGAATCATTCCGGAGCGCCGCGCAGCGGCGCGACCGGAACCCATGAACACCGGCCTCCGGAACATGGGTTCCGGGCTCGGCCCTGTGGGCCGCCCCGGAATGACGGTCGGGATTCATTCGTCTGAATCGGACCTAACGGTCGCGCAGTTTCGGGTCGAGAACGTCGCGGAGCGCGTCGCCGAACAGGTTGATGCCGAACACCGTCAGCATGATGGCGAGGCCGGGGAAGATGGCGATCCACGGCGCCGTCGTCGCGTATTCCTCGGCGCCGCCCTGCAGCATCAATCCCCAGGCCGGCACCGGCTCCTGCACGCCAAGGCCGAGATACGACAGTGCCGCCTCGGCCAGGATCGCCTGGCCGACGAACGAGGTCAGCATAATGAGGAACGGCGCCACCACGTTCGGCACCATGTGCCTGAGGATGATCCGGCGGTGGCTGTAGCCGAGCGCGCGCGCCGCGTCGATATAGGGCACTTCGCGGATCGCCAGCGCGCTCGACCGCACGACGCGGGCGCAGCGGGGAATCAGAGGGATCGTGATCGCGAAGATCACGTTGTGCACCCCGGTGCCGAAGATCGAGACCACCGCGAGCGCCATGATGATCAGCGGAAACGACATCACAATGTCGAGGAGCCGCTGCAGAACCAGATCGATGCGGCCGCCGAAATAGGCGCTGCCGACGCCGAGCACGAGGCCGCTTGCACCGCCGACCACGGCGGAGGTGACGCCGACCACCAACGCCGTGCGCGCGCCGAAGAGGATGCGCGAAAGCAGGTCGCGCCCGAGCTGGTCGGTGCCGAGCCAGTGCGCCCAGCTCGGCGGCTGGGTCATCGCGGCAAAATCGTTGGCGGTGGGGTTGTACGGGGCGAGCACGTTGGCGAAGATTCCGGCAAACGCAACGATCAGCATCAGCACCACGCCGATCGATCCCACCGGCTGGCGCCGGAAAAAGGAAAGCACGGAACCGAGCGCGCGGCGGGCGGCATAGCCGGAGGCGACGACCGCATTGCCGGTCGGGGTCGGGGCAGCGAGGGTCATCTGCGGGCTCTCACTTGAGGCGGATGCGCGGATCGAGCCACGCGTAAAGGAGATCGACGACCAGGTTGGCCAGGATCGCGATGGTGACGACGACCATGACCAGCGCCTGGGTCAGCGTGTAGTCCTGGTTCTGCACCGACAGCACCATCAGCCGGCCGATGCCGTTGAGGTTGAACACCTGCTCGGTAACGACGAGGCCGCCGATCAGGAAGGCGAATTCGAGGCCGACCACGGTGATCACCGGCAACAGCGCGTTCTTCAGCGCGTGGCGGTTGATGATGATCTTTTCCAGCAGCCCCTTGGCGCGCGCGGTGCGGATGTAGTCTTCGCGCAGAACCTCGAGCATCGCCGACCGCGTCATGCGCATCGACACCGCGGAATAGCGGTAGCCGACCGTCAGCGCCGGCAGGGCGACGATCGACAGGTTGCGGATCGGGTCCTTCCACAGCGATACGTAATCGATTGGCGGCATCCAGGGGTGCCCGCCGATCCACTGGGTCAGGTCGAGCACGATCAGGATCGCCATGATGCCGATCCAGAACGACGGCGTCGCAATCCCGGCGATCGACACCGTGCGCACCAGCAGGTCGATCCAGGTGTTCTGCTTCAGCGCCGAAATCGTGCCCAGCGGTATCGCCAGCACCACGGCAATCGCGGTCGCGATCAGCGCGACTTCGAGCGAGATCGGAAATCGGCTGGCGATCTCGTCGACGACCGGTTTGCCCGACCACATCGAGATGCCGAAATCGAAATGCAGCATCCCCCACAGGAACTGGCCGAACTGCACCAGCCAGGGCCGGTCGATGCCGAGCTCGGCGTGGCAGGCCTGCAGCGCCTGCTCGCTGAAGCTGGTGCCGCCCGAGCCGAGGCGGACCAGGCAGACATCGCCCGGAATCAGGCGCATCAGCGCAAAGACCAGCGCCGCCGCGCCGAACAGCGTGGGAAAGACGAGCAGGATGCGGTTGACGAGGTAGCGGTACATCAAATGGCTTTCGTTTGACGCGGCCGCGCTCTGCGGGCGGCCGCTAGACCACGCTCCGACCGGTTGGCGCCGGCTTCATCGACATTGCTCGGCCGCTCCCCGAACCCGTCGCCGCCTCCTATTTGTCGAGCCATACGGTGCCCAAATCCTGGTTGACGTAATGGCTCGGGCCGATCTTCCAGCCCTTCACGTAAGAGCGATACGGCACGATCCGTCGCCACCACAACAGAAAGATGCCGTGCGCCTGGGTGTCGAGCACGTATTTGTTGAAGGCGAGCAGCAGGGCTTTTTGCTTGGTCTTGTCGAGCTCGCGCAGCATCTGATTGTACAGATCGATCTCGTGCTGGTCTTCGAAATTGCCGTAATTCCCGGAAGAGATCGTGTGCGGCAGGTATTTTCCCACATCGGCGAGCGGGTTGACCACGTTCTGGCAGTTGCCTTCGACGGTCACGTCGAAATCCTCGGCACGCATCGCCGAAAACCACGGCCCGGTCGGCAAGACGCGCTGGGTGGCATGCACCCCGATCTTGGCCCACTGATCGACCAGCCAGATGCCGTAATATTTGTAGGGCTGGTCGACGTTGCGGTTGAGCAGCGTGAAGCTCAGGTTTTCGGCTCCGGCCTCCTTCAAGAGCCGGCGCGCCTCGGCCCGCGACTTGTTGATGTCGGGCCAGTATCCGGCGATCTGCTCGAGCTGCGCCTTGCTCGGCGCCAGCGGCGAATCCGGGAAGGTGAGGCCGCCGACCGTGTGCACGATCGCGATCTTCGACAACGCCGGCGCGTCGCCCCAGCGGTTGATCGCCAATGACAGGGCGCGGCGCACGCGCGGATCGTCGAACGGCTTGCGCTTGTGGTTCGGGGTGACGAGCCCGCCGCAGTTCCAATCGCTTTCCTGCACCGCGATCTTGTCGCCGAGATCTTCCTTCAATTCATCGCGCACGCTCGGCGGAAACCCGCGGAACTCGATCGCCGCCCGGTCGCTGCGGATGGCGTCGACGCGGGTCGCCTGCTTCGGCGCGAAGATGCCCTTGAAGCCGTCGAGATAGGGCAGGCCCTTGCGGAAGTAGTCTGGGTTGCGCACCCCGGTGATCGATTGCCCGATATCGTAGCGGACGAACCGGAACGGCCCGGTGCCGTCGATATTCTTTTCGTACCAGTGAATGTCCTTGTCGAGCTTGGCCTTGCTGTAGATCCAGGCATAGGGGTCGGCCAGCGCCGGGATGAAGGCGTCGGTGGCGAATTTCAGATGAAAGACGACGGTGGTCGGGCTTGTCGCCTTGACGCTGTCGACCATCAGGAAGTTGCTCTGCCGCGGGCTGATGACGCCGCGCGGCGGGAAGATGATCTTGTTCCACGAGGCGGCGACGTCATCCGCGGTCAGGGTCGAGCCGTCGGCAAACTTGACGCCTTGGCGGATCGTGAACGTATAGGTCCTGCCGCCGTCGGTCGGCTTCGGCATCTCCGTGCACAAATCGCAGACCATGACGGGCGAGGCCGGATCCATCGGGTTGGCCCGGATCAATGTGCTGTAGAACGGCGCGGCGGCGTGAATCGTCGCATAGGTCTCTTCGCGCTGCGCGTCGAAGCTGGGTGGCGCATCGGCCGGGATCACGTAAGTCAGGATGCCGCCATGTTTGGGGGTTTCGCCCGCCAGCGCCGGGGCGCTGAGCGCCGCGGCGATGCCGCACGCGACGACTGCCAGGCGGCTTGCAAATGCACGCGTGTTCGCCATGTCGGTCTGCTCCCTGTTGCGCCGCAGTGTTGTTCCCGCGGTAGCGTCCGAAATAGTTTATCCGGTCATGCCCAATTCGCCGTGCGCGCAAACTTGGCGAGCTGCGCCCCGCACCCTTCGAGACGACGCCTGACGCCGGTTGCAGGGCGGCAGGCGCGTCACGAAGGGTGCCCGGCCGCTATTGGCTGACCGTAGCCTGGTCCAGCCAGATATTGGACAGGTCCTGGTTGATGTAGTGGCTCGGGCTGATCTTCCAGCCCTTTACATACGACCGGTACGGCACGATCCGGTTCCACCAGATGATCTGGGTCGCGTGTGCCTTGGTATCCATCACGTATTTCTCGAACGCGACCATCTCGGCGTGCTGCTTGGTGGGGTCGGTCTCGTGCAGCATCTTGTTGTACATGTCCATTTCCTGCGCGTCGGGGGTTCCCCCCATGTTCTCGGCGCTGGCGGGCAGGTAGGGCTGCACGTCGAGCAGCGGGTTCACCACGGCGTGGCAGATCGGATAGTGGACGACGCTGAAATTGCCCGACCGCATCGCCGCAAACCACGGTCCGGTCGGCAGGATGCGCTGGGTTACGTGCAGGCCGATCTTGCTCCACTGATCGACGAGCCAGATGCCGACGTATTTATACGGCTGGTCGACGTCGCGGTTGAGCAATTCGAAGCTGATCCCTTCGGCGCCTGCCTCCTTCAGCAATTTGCGCGCCTCGGCCCGCGACTTGTTGATGTCGGGCCAGAACCCGGCCATCTGCTGCAGTTCGCTCTTGGTCGCGGCCAGCGGCGATCCCGGGAAGGTGATGCCGCCGACGGTCTTGACGATCGCAATCTTAGACAAGGCCGGCGCACCGCCCCAGCGGTTGATCGCCAATGACAGGGCGCGGCGTACACGCGGATCGTCGAACGGTTTTTTCTTCTCATTGAAGAACAGGTCGCTGCCGCAATTCCACGGGCTTTCCTGCACCGTGATCTTGTTGCCCAATTCCTGCTTCAGTTGGTCGCGCGCCGAGGGCGGCAGACCGCGGAACTCGATCGCCGCGCGGTCGCTGCGGATCGCATCGACCCGCGTGGCCTGCTTCGGTGCAAAGATGCCGACGATATGGTCGAGATACGGCAGGCCCTTATGATAGTAGTTCGGGTTGCGGTCTCCGGTGATCTTTTGACCGATCTGGTATCCGCTGAAGACGAACGGGCCGGAACCCAGGATGTTCTTTTCGTACCAGTGCGGCCCCTTGGTCGGATCGTCGAGGATTTTTTTCTCGTAGATATAGGCAAAGGGGTCGGCCAGCGCCGGCAGGAACGCGGCGGTAGCAAACTTCAGGTGAAAGACGACGGTGTTTGCGTCGGGCGCCTCGATCTTGGCGATCAGGTCGCGGTAGTCGGTGCCGCGCGCACTCAGCACGCCCTGGGGCGGAAAGGTAATCTCGTTCCAGCTTGCGGCGACGTCATAGGCGGTCAGCGGGGAGCCGTCGGCAAACTTGACCCCCTGCCGTATCTTGAACGTGTAGGTCTTGCCCCCGTCGGTCGGTTTGGGCATCGCGGTGCACAGGTCGCAGACGAAGTCGGTCGGCGACGCCGGGTTTTCCGGGTTGACCCGGATCAATACGCTGTAGAACGGCGCCGTCGCATGCACC
Organism: Alphaproteobacteria bacterium; assembly: GCA_030041385.1. Classification (GTDB taxonomy): domain Bacteria; phylum Pseudomonadota; class Alphaproteobacteria; order ATCC43930; family CGMCC-115725; genus DATARH01. The sequence continues at coordinate 22,070 of JASHNY010000242.1, read as the reverse complement.
GTCGCATAGGTTTCCTCGCGGTGGCCGTCGAAGCTGGGCGGCGCATCGGCCGGGATCAGATAGGTCAGCGTGCCGCCATGCTTGGGCGTTTCGTTTGCCTGTGCCGGAACCGCCGACAGGGCGCCGGCCACGGCGAGGCCAGCGACGAGCAGGGTAGTCTTCATACTAGGCGTCCCTCCAAAGTGCGGTTTCTGTTGTTGCGCCGGCGGCTGCGTCAGGCGACCTCGCCACAGGCGACCCAATGGCCGGAATGCAGTTCGCGCGGTTCCGGCCGAATTTGCTTGCAATCATTCACCGCGATTGGGCAGCGCGGGTGGAATACGCATCCTGAAGGCGGGTTGATCGGGCTCGGCACCTCGCCGCTGAGCGGCTGGAACGTGCGGCCGGCTTCGACCGTCGGGTCGGGTACCGGAACCGCCGCGAGCAACGCCTTGGTATAGGGATGGCGTGGGTGGTCGAACAATTCGTCGCAACTGGCCAGTTCGACCACCCGGCCGAGATACATCACCGCGACGCGCTGGCACAGATGACGCACAACCGACAGATCGTGGGCGATGAACAGATAGGTCAGGGCGAACTTCTCGCGCAAATCCTCGAGCAGGTTGATGATTTGCGCCTGGATCGACACGTCGAGCGCGGATACCGCCTCGTCGCAGACGATGAATTCGGGTTCCAGCGCCAGGGCTCGGGCGATGCCGACGCGCTGGCGCTGCCCGCCCGACATTTCGTGCGGGTAGCGGTCGATGAAGCCGGGATTGAGGCCGCACAGCGTCAACAATTCGCGCACCCGTTCGGCACGGCGGTGGGCGTCCGGCTCGATCCCGTGCACCTTCATCGGTTCCGACAGGATCGTCCCGATCTTCATGCGCGGGTTGAGCGAGCTGTACGGGTCCTGAAAGATCACCTGAATGCGCCGCCGCAACGACAGCAGCGACTTGCGGTCGAGCGTTGCGATGTCGACGCCGTCATAGCGGATTTCGCCCGCGGTCGGCCGTTCAAGGCGCAGGATGCAGCGCCCCATCGTCGTCTTGCCGCAGCCGCTCTCGCCGACCAGCCCCAGCGTCTCGCCCTTCTCGATGGTCAGGTTGACGCCGTCGACCGCCTTGACCTCGCCGAGCTGGCGGCGGGCGAGCACCCCCTCGCTGACGGGGAAGTACATTTTAAGGCCGCGGACCTCGAGCAGCGGCGGGCGGTTCTCTGACGGCGGGTTCATGCTGCCCTGCCGGCGCTCGCCAGCGCATCGCTGCGCCAGCATGCGGCACGCTGGCCGTCTGCGCTTACCGTCGCCAGCGGCGGCCGCGACGAGGCGCAGCGTTCGACCGCGAACCGGCAGCGCGAGCGGAACGCGCAGCCGTCGTCGAGACGGGTCAGGTCGGGCGGCTGGCCCTCGATCGGGTCGAGCCGCGCCTGGCGCGGGCGGTCGAGCCGGGGCACCGAGCGCAGCAACGCCATCGTATAAGGGTGGCGCGGCTCATGGTAGATCGCCGCGGCCCGGCCGCTTTCGACGATGCGGCCCGCATACATCACGTTGACCCGGTCGGCATAGCGCGCGACGACGCCGAGATTGTGGGTGATGATGATCAGCGCGACGCCGAGCTGGCGGGTCAGTCGCTGCATCAATTCGAGTATCTGCGCCTGGATCGTCACGTCGAGCGCGGTCGTCGGCTCGTCGGCGATGATCAGTTTCGGGTCGCAGGCAAGGGCGATCGCGATCATGACGCGCTGCCGCATCCCGCCCGACAGGTGATGCGGATACTGCTTGAGCCGGCGCGGCGCATCGGCGATGCCGACAAGCCCCAACAGCTCGGCCGCGCGCCGCTCGCACTCGGCCCGGTCGGCGCCGCGGTGCCGTTCGAGCGTCTCGGTGATCTGGCGGCCGATCGTCAATACCGGGTTCAGCGAGGTCATCGGCTCCTGGAACACCATGCCGATCTCGCCGCCGCGCACCTCGCGCATCTCCGCATCCGACAGGCGCAGCAGGTTGCGGCCGCCAAACCATACTTCGCCGCCGGTGATCCGCCCGGGCGGATCGGGAATGAGGCGCAGCAGCGACAGGGCGCCGACCGACTTGCCGGAACCGCTCTCGCCGACGATCGCGACGGTTTCCCCGGGTTCGACCGTATAGGAAATCCCATCGACCGCGTGCACGACGCCGACGCCGGTGCGAAATTCGGTGTGAAGATTCTTTACGTCCAGCAGCGGCAATGGGCGTGCCCCCCGTGAACACGTATGGTTGGTTTCCGGTCGTCGCGCTGCCGTAGGTATCCGGGGCCGGCGGCGGTGTCAACGGCGGTTCCGGAGCGGGCCGAGTGCCGCGGCAACCGCGCCGCTTCCGCCTCAGCCGGGGCTGCTGCGGCGGACCGGGCGGCTCAGCGTGAAGGCGGCGCAGCTTCGCCGCAACAGGGCGAGCCGGAGCGACCCGATCGGCAGCCAGCCGGCGAGGCGCAGCACCATCCAGCGGGAGATCGCCGCAGCCCGCTCGCGCCGGCGCGCCCACAGCCAGGCGCGGGTCAATGCGCGGCGGACAGCGCGGCCGCACAGGGCGCGCGGCAAACGGTGCTCGGCGAGGAAATGCAGCAGCGCCAGGTTGCAGTCGTGCAATACCTGCGGCCCGCCGTCGTTGATCCGGCCGGCCGCCGTTACCGGCGCCAGGGCGATAACAGCGTCAGCGGCAACGAACGGCCCCCGCGTCGCCAGGCGGAGCAGCAGCGAATAGTCCTGCGTGAACACGCGCTCGTCGCAGCCGCCGACCTCGCGCACCGGCTCGGTGCGGGCAAGGCAATGCGTCGGACTGAGTTCCATCCGCTGCAGCAAGATCGGCAGCGCGTCTTCGACCCGGACCGAGACGGCGCGACGGTCGGGCGCCGCGGCGGCGCCGGGTTCGATCCGCGCCAGCGCATCCGCAGCCGAGCCGTAGCGCTCCATGCGGCCATAGGCGAGAACCGCAGCCGGATGCTGCAGCAGCAGCCCGAGCAGGAAGCTTGTGGCGTCCGGAAGCAGCACGTCGTCGCCATCGACGAGCTTGATGAACGGAAATCGCGCCGCCGCGATCGCCCGGTTCGTCGCGATGCTGGGGCCGCGGTTGGGTTGCGCGAGGATGCAGACATGCGGCCATCCGGCGGTCAATTCCGCCAGCGCCCGGCACGAACCGTCGGTCGATCCGTCGTCGATGAAGATGAATTCGCGCTCGAAATTGCCGGTCTGCCGCCGCAACCCCTCGACCACCTGCGGCAGATAAGGCCGCTTGTTGTAGACCGGGATCAGAAAGCTGACGCCGGGCAGCGGGTCCATCGCGCTGTCAGACGCCGAACGTGAAGCGGCTGCCCGTGTTCCAGTCGATCAGCCGTTCGGGCATCGCCTCGCGCAGGCGGGCGATGAAATTGCGCCCGGTGCAATGCATCGGGATCACCAGGTCGGGCGCCAGCGCAACCAGTTCGCTCAGCGTGTGGTCGAGATAGTCGGGCGGCGCCGTGCCGAGATGAAACCCGCCGAGCACGGCGTGGAGCCGGTCCACGCCCGAGACCGCCATCGCCGTCCTGATCGCGTTGATGACGCCGCAATGGCTGCACGACGACACCACGACAAGCCCGCGCCCCTTGACGACATAGCAGGTCGCGTGCTCGTCGGGATGGCGGTCCGGCACCAGCCGGCCGCGCCGCTCCGCTTCGGTGAAATGATCCGCCGGGGTCGGCTCGACCAGCGTGTTGGGGAGAACCTGCTCGAAGCTCTGCCGGGCGATCCGACCGGTCGTGAACGGGCCGTCCAGCGCATGGGCCTCGTCGCAGCACACCGCGGCGACCCCCGCCGCCGCCAGCGCCGCGCGGTCGAGCGCGCCCCAGGACACCGGTTCGGCGTCGGCGCGAGCGAGCCATTTCTCGCGGAAATTCTCCGCGCCGCCGGCGAACAGTTTGATATCGCCGCGCAGCCGGTCGCGATAGCGATCGACAAAGCCGACCAGCCCGCCGAAATGGTCGCGGTGCCCGTGGCTGAGAACGAGGCCGTCCAGCCGCTCCGCGGCGATGCCGAGCAGGTCGAAATTGCGGATCAGGATCTCGGGCGTGTAGCCGAAATCGAGCAGATAGCGATGCTTCTCGCCGCCGCTCTCGGATTCCAGATGCAGCGAAAGGCCCCATTCGCCGGCCAGGCACGAGGTTTCGCGGCCCGGGATGCGGCCGACATGCTCGATCTGCACCAGCGGATGGGTCGCCTTGGCCATGAACTGGTCGTAGACCGAGTCGACGACGACCCGCACCGACAGCCTGTCCACCACCGGTGCCGAAAACGGTGCCACGGTCTGCAGAGCCATCGGCTTCTCCTATGCTTCCCGGCGAGGCTGGCATCGCGGAACCGGCGAAGCAATCCCGATCTGGTTACGTCCCGCCTCCGGCGGCGGGAGATTGACAGCCCGAGCGCGCACGGCCGATCCTGCGCGCAACAGCTTGGCGGGAGGAAGCCATGGCCATCACGGTAACCCCGATCCATCCCCATATCGGCGCCGAGATCGGCGGCATCGACCTGTCGCTTCCGGTCGGCGCCGCGGCCGTCAAGGAATTGTGGGGGGCGATCGACCGCCATTGCGTGCTGGTATTTCACGGCCAGGATATCAGCGACGCGCAATTGCGCGATTTCGCGGCCTTGTTCGGGCCGCTCGAAATCGGCAGGGCGGCGGCGCGGCCGGGCCGGCGCCGGCTGCAATTCCCGGAGATCGGCGACATCTCCAACCTCGACGAAGACAGCCATATCCGCGCCCGCGACGACCGCCGCCGCCTCGACAGCCTCGGCAACCGGCTGTGGCACACCGACGCCTCGTACATGCCGGTGCCGGTCGTGCTCGGCATGCTGTTTGCCGTCGCGGTGCCGCCGGCCGGCCCGTTCGGCGCCGGCGAGACCGAGTTTGCCGATATGCGCGCCGCCTATGACGCATTGTCGGATAGGCAGAGGGCGCTGGTCGATCCATTGGTTGCCGAGCACGACGTGTTCTGGTCGCGCGGACAGATCGGCTTTACCGAGTTTCCGCCCGGCGAGCGCGAGCAATACCCGCCGTCGCGCCAGCGCCTCGTGCGCAGCCACCCCGGGTCCGGCCGCAAGGGCCTCTACCTGTCGGCGCACGCCTCGCACATCGTCGGCTGGCCGGTACCCGAGGGCCGGCTTCTATTGCGCGAGCTCGACGAGCATGCGACGCAGCGGCAGTTCGTCTATAGCCACAAATGGGCCGTCGGCGATCTGGTGATCTGGGACAATCGCTGCACGATGCACCGCGGCCGGCCGCATGACGAGATGCAGCCGCGCGACCTGCGCCGGGCAACGACGCTCGATGTCGGCTCGACCCTCGACGAGGCGGCATAGGCTATTGCTCCAGGGCAAAGCGCAGGGTGACCGCAACGTCGAGATAGGAAAGCTGCAACCCCGGCGGAAAGGCCGGCAATCGGGCGCCGCGCAGCATCTCGGCGATGCCGTTGTCGAGGTCGGGATAGCCGGTGCTGCGCAGCAGCGCGAAACCGAGCACACGCCCGTCCGGGGCGACCCGGAAGCGCACGACGGCGCTGCCCTGCTCGTCGCGCTGCCGCGCCGATTCGGGGTAGCGCTTGTGGTCTTCGAACCAGCGGCTCAGCGCGGCGCGGTAGCCGGCGGCAAGCTCCGGGTTCGGCGCGGGCGCCGGCCGGGCTGCGGGCGTCGGCTGATAATTGGCCGGCGCAGTCGGCGCCGCCGGTGCCGGAATCGACGGCGGGCGCTGTGCCAGTTGCGGCGCCGGCTGAATCGGGCGCGCCACCTCGCGGCGCTGCGGGATGGTCCGTGGCCGCGGCTTGACCACCGGCTTCATCGGCGGGGGCGGCGGCAGTTCGGCCGTTGCGGCGAGCGGCACCCGCGGCTGTGGCGCATTCGCGATGTCATGCGAAGCCACCGGCCGCTCGGGAACCGGCGTCACCGGCTGCACCGGCTGCGGTGCGGCCGTGACCGGAGGGACGCTTTCGAGCCGCGCCGCCGGCGGGTTCAGCGCGATCTCGAAGCCCTTATGCGCCGGCAGGGTGAGCGTCGCCGGCAATCGGTTCGCCAGCAGGACCAGCGCCGCCAGAACCGCGGCATGAAATGCGACGGAGACGGTGAGGGGGAGCCGCATCCGGCTCATTTTGCCGGGGTCGCCGCCTCTGCCAGCAGCGAGACCTTGGAAAATCCGGCGGCATTGACGGCGCCCAGCAGATCCATCAACTGGGCGTAACTGATCGAGCGGTCGCCGCGGACATAGACGATGCGGTTAGGATCGGTGCCGGCGAGATCGGCAAGGCGGCGCTTGAGCTCGGCGTCGGCCACCCGCTCGTCGCCGATGAACGTGTCGCCGGCCCGGTTGATGCTGACGATGATCGGCTGTTGCGGCTTGGTCACCTGCGCCGCGCTGGTCTTCGGCAGGTTCAGCGGCACGCCGACGGTCAACAGCGGCGCCGCGACCATGAAGATCACCAGCAAGACCAGCATCACGTCGACCATCGGCGTCACGTTGATCTCGGACAGCGGCGTGTAGCGGTCCTCGCCGCTTTCGCCGGAAGGCGGAAGCGCGAACGCCATCGCTCAGGCTCGGCACAACAGGGCGCCGGAACGCCCGATCAGCCCCTGCATGCGCCCGGCAAAGCGGCCGATCTCGACGGTGAATTTGTTGTAGGCGACAACGGCAGGGATCGCCGCGACCAGCCCCATCGCGGTGGCGAACAGCGCCTCGGCAATGCCGGGGGCCACCACGGCGAGGCTGGTGTTGTTGGCGGCGGCGATCGCGGCAAAGCTGTGCATGATCCCCCACACCGTGCCGAACAGCCCGATAAACGGCGCCGCCGAGCCGAGCGTGGCGAGAAACGGCAGGCGCTGCTCAAGCCGGCGCAATTCGCCGTTGAGCGCCAGCCGCATCGCCCGTTCGATGCGCTCGCGGCGCTCGTTGAGGCTTTCCAACTCGCCGGGTACGCCGCGGGCGCATTCGTCGATCCCGGCGGCGAGGACAGCCTGCACCATGTGCGCCGCGGCATCCTCGCCGGGCGGCGCCAAATCGCGCGCGTCGCGGGCCGCAGCGGCACGCTCCTCGCAGCCGCGCGCGAGGCGGGCGGCGGCGCCCAGGTGCAGCAATTTATCGATAATGACCGCCCAGCTCCACACCGAGGCGGCGAACAGCAGGATCATCACGCCCTTGACGACAGGATCGGCGTTGAGGAACAGGGTGACGATCGACAGGGACGACGCGGCCTCGTTCACCTCTTCCGACCCTCGTTATTTCGACAGCTTCACCGGGAGCTTCGATGTCGCCGTGACGCGGCCGACACAATCGGGCACCGCGGCATTGCCCTCGCGGCATTCGAGCACATCGTTGATCAGGATGCTGCCGATCGAGGCGCACGAGGTCTGCGGAATGTCGAAGACCTTGACGCTGGTCTTGTCCTCCCGCAGCGGTGCGATATCGGCAGCGATGCGCCGCTCGATCGTGCCGTTGCGGTCGAAGATCACCAGGTCGAGCGTGAACCCGGTGAACGCGTCGTGCCCCGGGTTGGTGATGACGAACGACGCGCGGCAGCTTTGCCCGTGATCGTCGAGCCGGTTGAGCTGGATAGTGATCGATGCCGGCACCGCCGCCGGTGGGGTTGCCGGCGGCGGCGCCGCCGCGATTGCCGGCGCCGCCGACGCACCCAGAAAGCCGGCGACCAGGGCCGCAGCAGCGACAACCCGGCGGCGACCGCGCCGTATAGCGATGGAACCAAGCCCTGGTCGCCCAGGCTGCATCTGGATCAGCGGCACTTCCGGAAACCCGCCCGCCCGATATCGCGCCGGCCAGCGCGCGACGCGGGCCAAGATATCCGAAACGGGCGGGTTCGCCAGCACAAACCGCGGCGACCGGCGCGGGATCAAGCCTTGGTGTCGCGTTCGAGCACGGCCTTGATGCCCGCGGGATCGACCTTGATCGTGACGCCGGCACGCTCCTTCTGGAGCTGCATGGCAACCCGCGAGTCGCGGGTTTCCCAGCCGCGGTTCAGCGCCGCCGTCAACTCGCCATGGGCAAGGTTGGCCATCGGCATCGGCACCTTCAATTCGCGCGCCAATTCGGTGGCGAGGGTCACGTCCTTGTGCGCGAGGCGCAATGCGAAATCGGGCGGGTCGTAGCTGTCTATGAGGAAATGGTCGGCGAGCGCGTCGAAGGTGCGGCGCCGCCCGCCGGCGCCCTGGCGCACCGCCTCCCACAAGGCGAGCGGCTCGACCCCGGCCTTGACCCCCATCGTGAACACTTCGGCGAGGCAGGTCTGGATCGCATAGCCGGCGCAGTTGTGCACCAGTTTCGCCACCGAGCCGGCGCCGATCGGCCCGATATAGCGGGCGGCGTCGCCGATCGCGTCGAGCACCTTCTTGTGCCGGTTGAAAATCTGCTCGTCGCCGCCGATCCACAACGCGAGGCGGCCCGAGGCGGCGCCTTTCGGCCCGCCGCTGACCGGCGCGTCGAGCATGTAGACGTTCTTTTCGGCAAACTTCGCGTTGATCTCGCGCACCAGCGTCGGCGAGTTGGTCGACAGGTCGAAATAGGCGGTATCGGGCTTCATCCCGGCCAAGAGCCCGTTGGGCCCGAGCGCGACCGCCCTGACCTCGGGCGGTCCGGGGAGCGAGGTGAAGATGACCTCGACCTGCTCGGCGAGCGATTTCGGGCTGTCGGCCCACACCGCGCCGGCGGCGAGGTGCCGCTCGGCCGCCGCCCGACGGATGTCGTGGACGACCAGCTCGTACCCCGCCTTCTGCAAATTTGCCGCCATGCTGGCACCCATCGTGCCGAGCCCGATAAATCCGACCTTCATGTCCGTCTCCTTGGATCAAGCGTGCGCCTAAACCCTCACCCGTCTCGCTTCGCGATCCACCCTCTCCCGCACGGCGGGAGAGGGGAAGGGGGCCCGCGCCGAAGGCGTGGGACGGGTGAGGGTTGTCGAGCCGGCGTCAATGCTTCTCGAACACGTCCTTGGCGACGAGCGCCGCGGTCATCGCCGCCGGCCAGCCGGCATAGAAGGCGAGATGGGTGATGATTTCGCTGATCTCGTTCTTGGTCACGCCGTTGTTGAGCGCCCGTTCGAGATGGCCGACCAGCTGCTTCTCGCGGCCGAGCGCGATCAAGGTGGCGACGACGATCAGGCTGCGGTCGCGCTTCGACAGGCCGGGACGCTCCCACACCTCCCCGAACAGCACGTTCTCGCTGTACTTGATCAGGTCGGGGACGATGTGGCGAACGGCTTCGCGCGCGGATGTGGGCTGCGACTGGGCCATGATTTCCTCCGGTCTTGGGTGGGGAATGAACGATCCCGGGCACCGTAGCACGCGGAGGAACAGCGGCAACACGGCATCTGCGAATAGGAGTTCCCCCAGTCCCCTCGGCCGGGACAAGCCCGGCCAAGCAGGATTGGGGGAGTATTATGGGCGGCCTGGCGCGCCTACGCCCTCAGCGCCTCGTCCAAATCGCGGATCAGGTCGTCGGCGGCTTCGATTCCGACCGACAGGCGGATCACGTCGGGGCCGGCGCCGGCGGCCTCGCGCTGCGCGTCGCTGAGCTGGCGATGCGTCGTCGAGGCCGGGTGCAGAATGAGGCTGCGGGTGTCGCCGATATTGGCGAGGTGCGAGAAGAGCCGCACGTTTTCGACCAGTTTGACCCCGGAATCGTAGCCGCCTTTGACCCCGAAGGTGAACACCGCGCCGGCGCCCTTGGGCAGGTATTTCTGCGCCAGCGGATAATACGGGCTGTCTTTCAGCCCGGCATAGGAGACCCACGCGACCTTGGGGTGCACGGCAAGGAATTCCGCCACCTTCTGCGAATTCTCGACATGCCGGTCCATGCGCACGTGCAGGCTTTCGATGCCGGTGATCGTCAGGAATGCGTTCATCGGCGACAGGGCCGGGCCGAAATCCCTGAGCGCCACTGCGCGGGCCTTCATCGTGAACGCGAAATCGCCGAAATTCTCGAAGAATTTGAGGCCGTGATAGGCCGGTTCAGGGTCGGTCAACGACGGGAATTTGTTGCCGGCCGAATAGTCGAACCGCCCGCTTTCGACGATGATCCCGCCCAAGGCCGCGCCGTGGCCCGAAAGGAACTTGGTCGTCGAATGGCAGACGATGTCGGCGCCCCATTCAAACGGCCGGCACAGATAAGGCGTCGCCAAGGTGTTGTCGACGATCAGCGGAATGCCGGCCGCGTGGGCGATCCCGGCGACCCGCTCGATATCGACGATGATGCCGCCGGGGTTGGCGAGGTTTTCGAGAAAGATCGCCTTGTGCTCGGGCTTCAGCGCGCGGCGGAAGTTTTCGGGGTCGGTCGGATCGACGAAATCGCAATGCCAGCCGAGCTTCTTGAAGCTGAGGCCGAACTGGGTCAGCGACCCGCCATAGAGGTTGCGCGAGGCCATGAACGAGTCGCCGGCGCTCAACAGCGTGAAAAAGGTCAGGAACTGCGCCGCATGGCCCGAGGCGCAGGCGACCGCGGCGCGGCCGCCTTCGAGGTTGGCGACGCGCTCCTCAAGCACGGCGACGGTCGGGTTGGTGAGGCGCGAATAGATGTAGCCGAAATTATGCAGGTTGAAGAGCGAGGCGGCGTGGTCCACGTCGTCGAAAACATAGGCCGTCGTCTGGTAGATCGGGGTCGAGCGCGCGCCGGTGGTCGGGTCGGGCGCGGCGCCGGCATGGATCGCGCGGGTGTCGAAGCCATAGGTCAAATTATGCGACGGCGAGGCGGCGGCTTTCGGCCGGCGCGGGCGCGGCGCCTGCGGCGCGCGGTTGTGGATGATGCCGCTGTTGACCCCGCTCCACGACAATTCGCCGCCCAATCGCCCGAACTCGATCTTCGGGCAGCGGTTCATGATCATCTCGATGCCGGCGGCCTCGGCCTTGGCGGCGGCCTCGTCGTTGCGCAAGCCGAGCTGCAGCCACACCACCGGCGCCTTGATTTGGATCGCCTGATCGACGATCGCCGTGGCCTCGCTCGCCGGGCGGAACACGTCGACCATGTCGACCTTGTCGGGGATGTCCTTGAGGCTGGCGTAGACCTTTTCGCCGAGCAGGGTCTGGCCGGCCGCGGTCGGGTTGACCGGGATCACCCGGTAGCCTTTCCCTTGCAGATACTTCATCACGAAGTACGAGGGCCGGTTCCAGTTGGTCGAGGCGCCGACCATCGCGATCGTGCGCACCCGTTCGAGGATCGCGCGCAGTTTCGCATCGGGGTAGGGGATCGGATCGAGATCGGCCATCGCTCTGGCTCCTATGCGGGCGGCGCATTTTGCCCGATTTCTAAAGCGTTGGAACGCGGCGAACAGCCGCCGAGCCTATCCTGCCGCGCCGGCTGAGTGCGGGTTTAGCGGCCGGCTCGCCCGGGCACAATCAGCCACCGATCTTGATCACCGTGCGGCCGCGCACGGCGCCGCCGAGGATCTGCGGCGCCCGCCCGGCAACCGCGGACAGCGGCACCTCGTCGATGATCCGTTCCAGCCTGTCCTGCGGCAGGTCGATGGCGAGCCGGCGCCATGCCTCGGCCCGTTCGGCGTAAGGGCACATCACCGAATCGATCCCCAGCAGATTGACCCCGCGCAACAGGAACGGGATCACGCTCGCCGGCAGGTCGCTGCCGCCGGCGAGGCCGCAGGCGGCGACGCTGGCCTTGTACTTGAGCTGGGTCAGCACGGTCGCCAGCGTGTTGCCGCCGACCGCATCGACGGCGCCGGCCCAGCGCTCGCGGTCGAGCGGGCGGGTCGGTTTTTCGGACAGCGCGGCGCGGTCGATCAGTTCGGCGGCGCCGAGCCCTTCGAGATAATCCTTCAGCGACGCCCGGCCGGTCGAGGCGACGACGCGATGGCCGAGCTTCGCCAGCAGGGCGACGGCGACGCTGCCGACGCCGCCGGCAGCGCCGGTCACCAGCACATCGCCGGCCCCGGGCACGAGGCGGTGGTCTTCCAGGGCGATCACCGCCAGCATCGCGGTGAACCCGGCCGTGCCGATCGCCATCGCCTGCCGCGTCGTCAACCCCGGCGGCAACGGCACCAGGTAGTCGGCCTTGACCCGGGCCCGCTCGGCATAGCCGCCCCATTGCAGCTCGCCGACCCGCCAGCCGGTCAGGACCACCTTGTCGCCGGGCTTGAACCTGGGCGATTCCGAATGAGCCACGGTGCCGGCGAAATCGATGCCGGGCACGTGCGGGTATTGGCGCACCAGCCGGCCGATCCCTTGCAGGATCATCCCGTCCTTGTAGTTGAGGGTCGAATACTCGACCGCGACGGTCACCTCGCCCGCGGGCAATTCGGCTTCGTCGATCGTCTCGATCCGCGGCGAGACCTTGCCGCCCTCTTCGTGCAGCACGAGAGCCTGGAATTTTGCCATTGCCGACGCTCCTGAAGACTTGGGGTGCGGCGCCGCTCCGCGTCGGAACCCGGGACACACTCTCAACCGTCGCTAAAACACCGCGTCCTGGTCCAGCGGCGAGGCGGTGAGCCTTGGCGTCGGCCACTGCAGCAATTCGAGCCGCCGTTCCCGCACCGGCTTTACCGCCGAGAGGTGAACGATCATCTCTGCGACCAGGTTTCGCTGCGTCCTGATCCGCTCCATCACAGCGGCCTCATCGTTGCCGTCGAGCAGACCGCGATCGACGACAAGTTTGACCTGCTCGATGTGCCAGTCGCCGCGATAGCCGTAATCGGCGCGGGAATAAGCCGGCTGCGCGAAATACACGAAGCTGTTGGGATAGCACGGGCGCCTGTGCGTCGGGTCTTCCACCGCATCGTCCGAGGCGCCGTGCGGCACCCGGATCACGAACTTCGCCCCCGGTTTTGCGACGCGATGCAATTCCTCCATCATCGACAGCGTGTCGTCGATGTGTTCGAACACATGGCACATGAAGAAGCCGTCGATGCTGTCGTCGGGCAGCGGCAGCTTTTGCGCTGCGCACCGGTTCAAGTCGAACACGATATCCGCGCCCAGATCGCTCTCGATATCGAGGTTGATCCAGCCCGGAAGCAATTCGTGGCCGCAGCCGAGGTGCAGCAGCCTTGGGCCTTGGTCGCTTCGTTGGCTGACCTCGCGATCCAACCGGTCGGGCAGGGAATCGCGCGTCCAGTGCGTGCCGGTCGCAACTGAGGCATAAAACTCATCCTCCTCCGTGCGCCGGGTCAAATCCGCATACCATGGCAAATGCCGGGCAACATACGGCCAGCCCGTGCGCAAGGACGGCATGACGAACGGCGAACGCGGCCGATAAAGGGCGAAGGTCGTGTCGATGCCTGCCGCAAACAGCCCCCTTGCGACCGGCTGTCGCCAGAACTGGCTTTCCCATATCCGCACGGCTTCCTTGTGTGCGTAATGATCGGGCAGATCGTCGATCCGCAACGCCGGTCCGACTTTCCGAACATCCGGATGCTGGTTCAACACGGCGAGGAGATGGGCGACGAGGTCTCCCGGGCACGCATCGTCGGGCAAAACATCCGGATCGGTGTAGACGAACGGCGTATCAACATTAAGTCTTTCCAAGATGTTCGCTTCCCAAAGCGCTAAGTTTCCGTGATTCTTTTCCAGTCTGATAATTCGGACCTGGTTTTCGATTTCGGTAAAATACCGAAGAAGCGGATCGTAGGTCGATTGATTGTCTATGATAATAATATTGCCGTAGCGGTGTTCCGTTAGCCAACGGATTTGCCGCCTGAGATACGACAGGTTATTAAAACTGAGGACAAATATTGGGATGCTGTACGGATCGAGCGGTGCTATTGGCTGAACGGAGGGACATTCGTTCGGCTCGGGCGCCGCGGTTGGGGGCTCCGGCGTCGCAGGTAACGGCTCGGGCGCCGCGATTGGCGGCGCCGCAAACCGCAAACTGTCGCGCTCAGCGACCATTTCGGCCAACTCCCGCCGCAATGCCTCGTTTTCCTGGAGCAGCAAATCCCGGTCGCGGCGCAGCCGCCTGATTGGCCGCACCTGCAGGGCAAGGAACTTGGCCGGGTTCATCGGGACGATCGGCAGGCGTGGCGGGCGTCAGCAGCGAAGCGGCTCGACGATCGATACGAAATTGGCCACCGCGGCGCCGCCCATGTTCATGATGCCGGCGAGCGTGGCGCCGGGAATCTGCATGTCGCCGGCGGTGCCGGTCACCTGCATCGCCGCCAAGACGTGCATCGACACGCCGGTGGCGCCGACCGGATGGCCCTTGGATTTGAGCCCGCCCGACGGGTTGATCGGCAACCTTCCGTCCTTCTCGGTCCAGCCTTCGAGGATCGCGCGGGCGCCGTTGCCGGGTGCGACGAGGCCCATCGCCTCATACTCGATCAGTTCGGCGATCGTGAAGCAGTCGTGCGTCTCGACCAAATCGAGGTCGCCGAGGCCGAGCCGTGCGGAGGCGAGCGCGCGTTTCCACGCCAGCGCCGGCCCGTCGAAGGCGAGGATGTCGCGCTTGGACATCGGCAGAAAATCGTTGACCTGCTCGGCGGCGCGGAACGCCACTGCCTTGTTCAGCGCGAGGGCGGTCTCGACATCCGCGAGCACGACCGCGGCGGCGCCGTCGGATACCAGCGAGCAATCGGTGCGCTTCAGCGGCCCGGCGACGAGCGGGTTCTTGTCCGACACGGTGCGGCAGAACTCGTAGCCGAGATCGCGGCGCATCTGCGCCATCGGGTTGGCGACGCCGTTCTTGTGGTTTTTCGCGGCGATCCGAGCCAGCGCATCGGACTGGTCACCGTAGCGCTGGAAATATTTCTGCGCGATCTGCCCGAAAATGCCGGCAAACCCGCCTTCGATCCGGTCCTCCTCCTTGCGATAGCAGGCGCGGAGCAGCAGGTCGTTGATTTCGGCGCCGCTGCGCTCGGTCATCTTCTCGACCCCGACGACCAGCACCATCCGGCCCTTTTTCGCGGCGATCGTGTTGAGCCCCATATGGATCGCCGCCGAGCCGGTGGCGCAGGCGTTCTCGACCCGCGTCGCGGGCTTGAAGCGGAACCCGGGATCGGCCTGGAACACCAGCGAGGCGGGAAACTCCTGTTTGACGAACCCGCCGTTCATCGTGCCGAGAAACACCGCATCGATATCGGCCGCCGACACTCCGGCGTCGGCCAGCGCGCCCTGCGCCACCTCGACGATCAGCGATTCGACGTCGCGGTCGTCGTGCCGCCCGAATTTCGTATGCGCCCAGCCGACGATGCACCCGGTCATGCCACGCTCCTTCGTTTGCCGCGGCCGAAGATAGCAAGCCCGCCGGCCGCGCTCTATGTTCTCCTTGTGCTGATATGGGCGTTCAGCGAGGCGGAGCGAATGGCCGACACGATCACCTTGCGCCGGCCCGACGACTGGCACGTGCATCTGCGCGACGGCGCGATGATGGCGGCGGTGTTGCCCTGTACCGCTGCGCGTTTCGCGCGGGCGATCGTCATGCCCAACCTGGTGCCGCCGGTGACGACGATCGCCGCCGCCCGCGCCTATCGCGCCCGCATTCTCGCGGCGTTGCCGGCCGGCGCCGATTTCACCCCGCTGATGACCTGCTACCTGACCGACGAGGCCGAGCCGGCCGAGATCGCCCGCGGCTATGCCGAAGGCGATTTCGCGGCAGTCAAGCTCTACCCGGCGCATGCGACGACCAATTCGGCGCATGGCGTGACCGATTTCGACCGGGTCATGCCGGTATTCGAGAGCATGGCGGCGATCGGCATGCCGCTGCTGATCCATGGCGAGTCGACCGATCCGGATGTCGACGTGTTCGACCGCGAGGCCGTGTTTATCGAGCGCACGCTCGACAGGCTGCGCCGCCGCATCCCGGAGTTGCGCATCGTGCTCGAACACATCACCACGGCGGAGGCGGCCGATTACGTCGCATCGGGCGGCGCCAACCTCGCCGCGACGATCACCGCGCATCACCTGATGATCAACCGCAACGCGATCTTCCAGGGCGGCATCCGCCCGCATCTTTATTGCCTGCCGATCGCCAAGAGGGAGAAGCATCGGCTGGCGTTGCGCCGAGCCGCGACCTCGGGCGACGCGCATTTCTTTCTCGGCACCGACAGCGCGCCGCACGCGATCCCGACGAAGGAAACGTCGTGCGGCTGTGCCGGCATCTTCACCGCCGCCGGGGCGCTCGAACTCTACGCCGAGGTGTTCGAGGAGGAGGGCGCGCTCGACCGCTTCGAGGCGTTCGCGTCGCTGAACGGCCCGGCATTCTACCGGCTGCCGGTCAACGAGGCGCGGATCACTTTGCGCCGCGCGGCCTACACGGTGCCGGCGCAGATCGGCGAAGGCGCCCTGGCGCTCGCGCCGTTCCGCGGCGGCGAAATGCTGCGGTGGCGGGCGGAGTAATTACGCCTCCGCCAGTGCCAGCCGCGTATCGGCCGGCAATTCGCGGCCTTCGATGTGCCAGCGGTGCCACAGCGCGTAGAACAGGAGGCCCCAGGCGGCGCGGCTGGCGCGCCGCTCCGCCGCCATCGCAAACACCCGGCGCACGGCGACAGGATCGCACATTTCGCGCACGCCCTGCGACGCCGCGACCAGCGGCCCGATCTCGTGGGCGCGACGAGCGATCCAGCGCGCCACGGGCACGGTAAAGCCGCGCTTTCTCGCAAACGGCGCCGCCGACGGCAGGTGCTGCTCGAGCCAGCGGCGCAGCAGGTACTTGCCGAGCCCGCGCCGGATCTTCAAATCGTCCGGCAGGCGGAATGCGAAGGCCGCCACTTCGGGGTCGAGAAACGGGGTGCGCCCCTCGGCACCGTGCGCCATCAGGCAGCGGTCGAGCTTGACCAGCAGATCGTTCGGCAGCCAGTCGCTGCAATCGACCGCCTGCGCAATCTGCAGCCGGCTGCGCTCGGGCGCGGCATTGCGCGCCTCGGCGGCGGTGATGCCGTCGCGCCAGCCGGCGATCTCCTCGCGCAATAGCCCGAACCCGTCGAGCACGCCGCGCGTGCGCGCGCCGCGGCCGCCGATCCACCACGGCCGCATCACGCTGCGATAGCGGCCGTAGCCGGCGAACAATTCGTCGCCGCCCTCGCCGGACAGGATGACCTTGAGCCCGGCATCGTGCGCCGCCTCGGCCAGTTTGTAGGTCGGCAGCATCGCGTAATCGGCGGCCGGGTCGTCGACCGACTGCGCGACCTTGGGCAGGAGGCGCCAGAAATCGGCTTCGTCGAAATCGATCTCGGTGTGCTCGGCGCCGACCGCCTGCGCCGCCGCCCGCGCCGCCGGCCGCTCATCGGTGCTGCTGGCATCGCCGAAGCCGACCGTGAAGGCGCGCACCGGCCGCTCGGCGAGCCGCGCCATCGTCACCAGCACCGCGGTCGAATCGATGCCGCCGGACAGAAACATGCCGAACGGCACGTCGGAGCGCTGGTGGATGCGCACGCTGTCGAGCAATACCGCGTCGAGCCGGGCCAGCGCCTCCTCTTCGTCGAGCGCGATCGGACCGCCCTCGGGCAGGGCGTTGCGGCGCCGCCGCTCGACGATGCGGCCACGGCTGACGACGACGGTCTCGCCCGGCAATACCCGGTTGATCCCGGCAAAGATCGTCTGGCGGCCGGTGGTGAACTGCATCTGCAACAGCTCGTCGCGCGCCGGGCGCGCCAAGGCCGGCGGGACGATCCCCGCCGCGATCAGCGCCTGCGGCTCCGAGGCGAAGGCGAACAGGCGCGGCGTCTCGGCGTAATAGAGCGGCTTGATGCCGAACGGGTCGCGCGCCAGAACCAGCCGCCCGGCGCCGGGATCGTGCAGCGCGATCGCATACATGCCGCGCAGAAACCGGGTGAAGTCGAGCCCGTGACGGCGATAAAGGTGCAACGGCAACTCGCAATCGGATTGCGTCGCGAACGCGACATCGGGCAGGTCGCGCCGCAATTCGATGTAATTGTAGATCTCGGCATTGGCGATCAATGCGGCGCCGCCGGGCTCATAGATCGGCTGGTCGCCGGTGGCGAGGTCGATGATCGCCAAGCGTGCCTGCATCATGCCGACATCGCCGGAGCGGTAATGCCCGTCGCCGTCCGGCCCGCGATGCGCCAGTGCGGGCGCCATCGCGCGCAGAATCCGGCCCGGCGGCGCGTCGCCGTCGCGGGTCATCAAGCCGGCCAGCCCGCACATCAGCGGGCCACGCGGTCGAACAGGTCGCGGTAGCGGGCGACAACAGCCTCCTCGGTGAACTCGGCCTCGTAGGCGGCGCGGCCGCCGGCGGCAAGCCGGGCGCGCAACTCCGCGTCGTCGGCGACGCGCGAGATCGCGGCGGCGAGGGCAGAGGCGCCGCCCTCCAGCGGCACAAGGATGCCGCTGGCGCCGTCTGCGATCAGCGCCGCCGGGCCGTCGGCGGCGGTGGCGACGACCGGAACGCCGGCGGCCCAGGCCTCGATCACGACGTTGCCCAGCGGCTCGATGCGCGACGACGAGACGAGGATGTCGGCCGCCGCCAGCAGCGGCCACACGTCGTCCTGCCAGCCGAGAAAGCGAACGCGCCCGTCGATGCCGAGCGCCGCGGCCTGCCGCCGCAGCGTCGGCGCCAGCTCGCCGTCGCCGGCGAGCCACAAATCCACCTTCGCGGTACGGGCGACGGCATCGAGCAAAATGTCGAACCCCTTGTTCGGGTGAAGGCGTCCCAATGCCAGCGCCACAATGCCGCCATCCGCGGGGCGCTCGGCCGTGCGCGGCGGGGCAGGGCCGGGGTCGGGCACGAAATTGGGCAGATAGTGCACCCGCTCCTCGGGCCAGCCGCCGGCCGCGGCATAGCGGACGATTGCCCGGGTGTTGCCGATCAGGTGGTCGCAATGGCGGTAGTATTTCAAATCGTAATACCCGCCAAGCCGGGCAAGATGCACAAAATCGCCGCGTGGGCAGAACTGGGTCGCGCGGCTCATCCAGGTCATCACGATGTCGGGGCGCCAGGCAGCAATCTCGCGGCGGAAGGTGCGGCGCGTCGCGAAGTCGAGGCGGCTGCCGAAGCTCGCTTCGACCACCGCGACCCCGGCCTCGCGCAATGCGGCGGCGCGCGCCGGATTGTGCCGGATCAGCACGCGCTGGTCCTCGCCGCGGCGCTGTAATGCCGCAGCCAGACGGACGAAGAACTTTTCGGCCCCGCCATGCGGCGCGCCCGCCATCGCCTGCAATAAGCGCCGGGTCATGCGATCAGCGCCTCGAACCGGGCGGCGACGTCGTCCCAGCTGAGCCCGCGCTGCCGCGCGAGCGCGGTGCGGTGCCAGCGCCGCCACAGCGCATCGTCGCTGAGCGCGGCGATTGCGGCGGCGGCGAATTCATCCGCGTCGGCGGCGACCCGGCCGGTCTCGCCGTCGACGACCCGCTCGCCGAGCGAGCCCAGCGGCTGCACCACCGCCGGCACGCCCATCGCCTGCGCCTCGGCCACGGCCAGGCAGAAGGTCTCGCCAGGGTCGCCGCGATAGAGCATCACCCGCGCCCCGTTCAGCACCTCGGCCAAGGCCGCGCGCCCGACCGGCGGGTGCCGGCGCACGCCGCACTCGGCCATTGCCTCGGCGCGGGCCAGCACGGCCTCCATGTCCCGCGCCTTGCCGTCGCCGGCCTGGCCGTACACAGAAGGGCCGGCATAGATGTGCAACTCGGCGCCGGGCACCGCCGGCGCGATCCGCGCCGCCCACAGGTCGAGCAGCCAGCCGAGGCCGCGCAGCGGGTTCGAGGTAAACAGCGCCCGCGGCGGCGGCGGCTCGCGCGGCTCGGCATGGCGAAAGCGGTCGAGCACGCCGTAGGGGATCACTTCGCGCCCGCCGCATACGAGCCAGGGCGGGATCGTCGCCGCGTGGTAGGCGCCGGTCGCGACGAGGGTCGGGCGATACCACGCGAGCCGCCAGGCGTTGCGCGGCTTTCTCAGGTAGCGGGCGGGGTTGTGCAGCCAGAACAGACGCCGCCGCGGCCGTGCCACGAGCCCGATCACGCGATGGCCGCGATTGCCGATATAGAGGTCGCATTCGTCCGGCACGCCTTCGCGCAGCGGCGCCCATTCGACCGCGTTGTGGACGATTGGGGCGCGGCAATTGCTGCGTGCGGTGACCGTATGGCCGCGCGCCGCCAGCGCCTCGGCCAGGGCGACAAAGGCCGTTTCGGCGCCGCCGAGCGGTCCCGAAGCGGCGCTGGCACCGTCGAAGGCGATGCCGTCATCGGCCATCACGACGCTCGCCATCACTCCGTCTCCAGCCGCGCCTTCAGGTAGGAGAGGATCGGGTAGAGCGCGGCGCACAGCGCGATCATCAATCCGTACGGGCCTTCCCGATAGCCGCGACGGCCGACATAGCATTTCCAGAAGCGCGAGGCGATGCGCCGCAGATTGCGGCGATAACTGCCGATATCGCCGCTCTCGCGCAGATCCTGCGCGTGCAATGTCGTGTAGCGGTCGAGCCGCTGCAGCATCTCGGAGATGTCGCGGTCGACATGGTGCTCGAGCCGCGCGGTCAATGTCGCGCCCTGCCGGCCGGACAGGGTGAGGCGCGGATGGACGCGCTCGCGGCCCCATTGCTTGGCGCCCTTGCGGTAGAGCCCGGCATAGGCGGATTTGCCGAACGACCCGCCCCAGCCCCAGCGAACCAGCCGCGCGCCGATGTAATTGTCGACCGGGATCAGGTGCCAGGACGCGGTCGAGGCGGCCGCGACGGCGCGAATCTCGGCGGCCAGCTCCGGGCCGACGCGCTCGTCGGCGTCGATTTCGACGATCCAGGTGCCGCGGCAGGCGTCGATCCCGGCGTGGCGGCGCGGTCCCTCGCGCTCCCATGCGCCGGCGATGAGGCGGTCGGTGAATTCCTGCGCGATCTCGTGCGAACGGTCGTGGCAGCGATCGAGCACGACCACCAGCTCGTCGGCAAAGCCGAGCCGGCCGAGGCAATCGGCAAGCTGCGCCTCCTCGTCGTGAACCACGACGACGGCCGACAGCAAAACCGGGCCTGCCGCGCCGTTCATGCCGCCCCGGCGCGATCGTGCAATGCGCGTACCGCCTCCTCGACCCGATCGACCGACAGGCTGTCCATCAATGTATCGGTGGTGCGGTGATCGAAGCCCGCCTCGTGGATCGCGGCGGCGCTGACCGCGGTGTGCACGACGGCGGTGCAGCGCCCCCACGGGCCGTAGCGCTCGACCGGGCTCGGGCCGAACAGGCCGAGCGTCGGCGCTCCGACCGCGGCGGCAATGTGCATCAATCCGGTGTCGTTGCCGATGAACATGGCAGCACGCTGCACCACCGCCGCGGCGGTCAGGAGGTCGGTCGCGCCGACCAGGTCGATCGTCCGCCCGGGCGGGATTGCGCGCAACAACGGCTCGGCCTGGGCGCGCTCGTGCGTGGCCGCGAGCACCGCGACCCGCGCCCCGGCAAAAACGGCGCCGGGGGCGGTCAGCCGCAAGGCCAATTCGGCAAAGCGCTCGCTGCGCCATTGCTTGCCGCGCCAATTGGCGGCGGGGCCGATGGCCAGGATCGGCTCGCCTTCCGGCAGCAGCACGCCGGCGGCGCGGCGATGGCGCGCGCCGATCCACAAAAACGGGCTTGGCGGCGGGTCGAGGTCGAACAGCCGGCCGAGCTGCCGTACCCGGTGCTCGTTGGCCTCGCCCTTTGCCGCCACCTTGCGCTCGCCGGCGCGCAATAGCCACGCCAGGGCCGAGCCGCGCAGATCGACGACGAGGTCCCAGCGCCGCCCGGCGACGGAGGCGTACAACGGCAGCCAATGCAGCGACGCCGCGCGCTTGCGCACGACCAGCAGGCGTTCGAGGCCGGGCAGGGCCTCGAACAGCGGCGCCGCGGCCGGACCGGCGGCGACGGTCAGTTTTGCCTGCGGGTAGCGCTCGACCAGATGCGACAGAAGGCCGGTCGACAACACGGCGTCGCCGATGCGCGTCGCGGTCACGAACAGGATGTGCATGGCGCCAGCCCCGGCGGCCTTATAGCCCGGCCCCGTTGCCTTGCCAAGCAAGCGGCCGCCGGCTACCTGTACCCCGTCAACCGCTGTTGCCGAGGTCAGACCGATGCCGGAGGGCTGTTTCGTCGTGCTCGACGACCGCGGCGTGCTCGCCGTCTCCGGCGACGACCGCCAAGCCTTTCTGCAGGGGCTGGTGTCGAACGATGTCGCAAGGCTCGG
>JASHNY010000241.1 GCA_030041385.1 Alphaproteobacteria bacterium | reverse complement strand
GCAAGCGGAGGCGACGGTCCTTGATCTGGATCGGTCCGTTGCTGCTCGCGCTGTTCGTGTTGCCCGTTCTCGTCAGCGCCTGCCTGCCCGATGGGCGCGACGGCGTGCCGTGGTACGAGGCGCGCCGCGACCCGACCGGCCTTGCCCCCGACCCGGCGGCGACGCACGAGGCGGTGATCCAGGTCTACGCGGCCCGCGCGGTGTCGTGGCGCGGCGTGTTTTCGGTGCACACCTGGATCGCGGTCAAGCCGACCGGCGCCGAAAGCTATACCCGCTACGAGGTGCTCGGCTTCGGGGTGGCCAACGGCGCGCCGGCGGTGCGCATCGACCGCATGGGGCCCGACAATTACTGGTTCGGCGCCCGGCCCTACGTCGTGCTCGACCGGCGCGGCGCCGGTGTCGACGCCGTGATCGACAAAATCCGCGCCGCGGTGGCGAGCTATCCCTACCCGCACGAATACCGCGCCTGGCCCGGCCCCAACAGCAACACCTTCACCGCCTATGTCGGCCGGCAAGTGCCCGAACTCGGCCTCGCCTTGCCGTCAAACGCGATCGGCAAGGATTTCCTGCCACAGGGGCGCCTGTTCGCGCCGGCGCCGAGCGGTTCCGGGTTTCAGGTGTCGCTTTACGGCCTCGCCGGCGTCCTTGTCGCCGCCGACGAGGGGTTCGAGTTGAACCTGCTCGGCCTCGATGTCGGCATCGACGCCGCCGCGCCGGGGCTGAAACTGCCGGCGCTCGGCCGCCTTGGCCTCGCCCGATAGCGGAAGCCCGCCGGTCCGCCTCTCTCCGCCGCCTCCCCGGCTTTCGCCGGGGTCATGCCGCCGGTTTCTGACCGCGGGCGTCCCGCCCGCATGCGGCCGAGACGGCCGCGCTCCTACGCTGCCATTCGCCGCCGCGCTGCGCCCTTTATGATCGCCGCGCCCTTTTCCGCGATCATGATCGTCGGCGCGTTAGTGTTGTTCGAGGTGACGGCCGGCATCACCGAGGCGTCGATAACCCTGATGCCGTCGAGCCCATGCACGCGCAACTCGTCGTCGACGACCGCCATCGCGTGCTGCCCCATCAGGCAGGTGCAGCTGGCGTGATAGCAGGTGCCGCCGTAGCGCCGCGCATAATCGAGCAACTCGTCGTCGCTCTCGACCTGGCGGCCGGGCAGGCTTTCTTCGCGGACGAACTTCTTCAAGGCCGGGGCATCGAACAGAAGCCGCGCAAACCTGAGGCCGCCGATGATCGCGCGCCGGTCGCTTTCCTCGGAGAGGTAGCGCGGGTTGATCGCCGGCATGTCGCCGGGCCGGTTCGACTTCGCCTCGACATAGCCGCGCGACAGCGGCCGCATCTGCCAGGCGCCGGCGGAAAGACCGGGCGTCTCCTCCAATTCGCCGATCTGCCCGCCTTTGAAGCTGCCGGGCGCAAAGGTGATCTGCATGTCGGGGGTCGCCGACTCGTCGAGAACCTTGACCGAGGCAGCGACGAGCGACGGGCTATAGGTCAGCAGCCCTTTGCCGGTCACGAGCCAGCGCAGCACTTCGCCGGCGAGCGGCAGGCCGCGCGAGCGCTCGTTGGCGGTCTGCGCGCCGACCACCGGATATGACACGCGCGCCTGGTAGTGGTCCTGCATGTTCCGGCCGACCCCGCGCCGCTCATGCACGACCGGCACGCCGATCCGGCCGAGATGCTCGGGATCGCCGACCCCCGACAATTGCAGGATGTGCGGCGAGCCGATCGCGCCCGCCGACAGGATCACCTCGCGCCCGGCATCGGCCCGCTCGACCGACCCACCCGCGCCGCGCGAGAACTCGATCCCGACCGCGCGCCGGCCATCGAACACGATGCGGTGCACCAGCGCATTGGTGACGAGCCGGAGGTTCGGCCGCTTCAATGCCGGCTTCAGATACGTGCGCGCAGTGCTGGCGCGGCGGCGCCCGCCGCGGGTCTGCTGGCACCAGCCGATGCCGTCGCCGGAACCGGGAGCGAGATTGTTGACGTCTTCGCGGTATTCGAGGCCGAGCTGCTTGCCGGCCTCGACCACGCTGGCGCAGATCGGCGAGCGGTCCATCTTCGAGGTGAACAGCAGCCCGTCCTTGCCGCGCACCTCGCTGCCCTCGCCCTCCCAGCGTTCGGCCTGGCGGAAATAGGGCAGACAATCGTCCCACGACCAGCCGCGGTTGCCGAGCTGGCTCCAATGGTCGTAATCCTCGGGCTGGCCGCGGATGTAGACGAGGCCGTTGATCGACGATGAGCCGCCGACCACCCGGCCACGCGTATAGACGATGGCACGGCCGTTGGTGCCGGGATCGGGTTCGGCGCGGAATTTCCACGTCAGCTTGTCGTGGTCGAGCATCTTGAAAAACCCGGCCGGAACATGGATCAGCGGGTTCCAGTCCTTGCCGCCCGCCTCGATCAGCAGCACCTTGACGCCGGGATCCTCGGTCAGCCGGTTGGCCAGTACGCAGCCGGCCGAGCCGGCCCCGACGATGATGTAATCGGCCTGCATATCGCGCCCTCCCCGACCCGCCATCGCGCCCGCCGCCGGGCGGCTTGTTCGACCCGCCAATCTAGAGCGTGGTCGGTTTATGTTGAAACACCTTTACCCTTCGTCATGCCCGGACTTGATCCGGGCATCTGCCTCACGGGTTCCCCAGATGGCCGGGTCACCCCCGGACGGCCGCCCTGCGGGCGTTCCGGGGGCCGGCGCCTACGCCGCCTCTTCCCGCACCGGCTGTTCTTCTGGGGCTTCCGATTTGTCTTCGCCGTACCGCGGCAGGTAGAGCTTGACCGTGGTGCCGCGCCCCGGTTCGCTGTCGATGATGCAATGACCGCCGGCGCGATAGACGAAGCCATAGACCTGCGACAGCCCGAGCCCGCTGCCCTTTCCGGCTTCCTTGGTGGTGAAGAACGGCTCAAACGCCTTGTCGCGGACCTCTTCGGGCATGCCGCATCCGGTGTCGGCGACGGCGATCCTGACGCATTCCCCGGAAAGCTCGGGCCGGTAGTCGGCATCGTCCTCGTCGAGCGTGCGGTTGGCGATGTCGATGGTCAGGCGGCCGCTGCCGGCCATCGCATCGCGTGCATTGAGCGCGAGGTTGAGCAGCGCGTTCTCCAGTTCGTTCGGGTCGATCAGAACCGGCCATGCCGGTTCTTTTATGCGGATTTCGCAATCGATCTGCCCACCGAGCGAGCGGCGCAGCAAATCGGCCATGCCCGCGATCACGGTGCCGACCTCGACCGGCCGCGGATCGAGCGGCCGGCGCCGTGAAAACGACAACAGACGGCCGGTCAGGTCGGTCGCCCGCTCGCAGCCCTGCAGCGCCATCGCGATGAATTTCTGGAAGCTCGGCTCGCTGCTGTCGAGGCTCAGCTCCAGCAGTTTGAGGTTGCCTTTGATGATGGTGATCAGGTTGTTGAAATCGTGCGCGATGCCGGCGGTCAGCTGGCCGACCCCCTCCATCTTCTGGGCATGGTGCAACTGGCTCTCCACCGCCGCCCGCTGGGCGACGGCGTCGCGGGCCTGCGCCAGCGCCTCCTGCTCGCGGCGGGTGCGGCGCAACGCCACCAGGCACAACAGGGCCAGGCAGCAGGCCGCAATCCCCCCGATAGCGGCGTAGCCCCACATCGAATTGAGCCAGGCGCGCCAGATCGAGGCTTGCGACCGGCCGACGGTGACGTAAACCGGATAGCCGGCGACGCGCTTGTAGGCGACGACCCGGCCGTTGCCGTCAAACGGCGACCCGCTGACGATGACGCCGCTCGGCGCCCGGTCGGCGATGGCCTTGACCAGCAATTCGTCGCGCCCCGGGGCGGCGGGTTGGGCGCCGTCGTCGGGATAGCGCGCGAGGTTGGTGCCGTCGTCGCGGAACACGCCGGCGGTGTATTCGCCGGCATTCAGCGGCAGCGAATTGTAGAACGAGGCGAAATAGCTGCCGGGCACGGCGACGACCGCGATGCCGCGAAACCTGCCGTGCGGCCCCTCGCGCCGGCGCGCCACGGTAAAGAACAGCTGATACTGCTTCTGGCCGAGGCTGCGCGCCCGCAATGCCCACACATAGGTGCGCAATTTGGGGTTCTGCAACGCGCGAAAATCCTCGCGACCGGAGTGATCGAGTTCGCGGTTGACCGGATAGACGCGCGCGCTGACCAATTCCCGGCCATCCTCGTCGATCGCCCATGCCGCCGCAACCTGCGGGAAATCCTTGATCTGCTGGGCCAGGCGCTCATGCAGCGAGCGCTCGCGGGCGCGGATCTCGCCGTCGGTCAGGCCGGACAGCAGATCGTCGACCCGTGCCGCGACCAGTTCGTGAGTGTCCAAGACCTTGAGGGTATTCTCTTCGGCGATCGCGACGGCCTCGCGCAGCGCGTCCTGGGCGCGGGCGAAATCGGCGCGGTAGGAGAAATAGCCGCCGACCGCGCCGAGCAGCAGCGGCACCACGATCGTGCCGACGAGCAGCAATTGCAGCAGCCGGATCGCCGCGGAGGATGCCTCGCCGCCCGCCGGCGCCGCGTCGGGGTGCGGGCGCGCCGCGCTCTCTGGACGGTTGGGAATGGCCACGCTCGGCGGTAAAGTGGTGCTCACCCGTGAATTTCCCTGGAATGCGTCGAGGCGGTCAACGGTGAGGTTCGACACGATGCGGCGGGTCCGGCAGGGGGCGGCGATCGGCCTTGCCTGCGCGATGCTGGCGGGTTGCGCGGGACACCCGGCGACCGCGCCGCCCTCCGCCGCAGAGCGCGCGCGGCTTCTCGGCCTGTTGCAAACCGGGCGGCCGGTGCTCGACTGCCGCCAGGCCTGCCTCGCCGAGTGGCGCCGCGCTGCGCCGGCGGCAGTGCAACTCGATGCGGCCGGCCGGTGGAGCGATCTTGCCGTGCTGGTGATGCAGACCCGGTACCAGGACGATCTGACGCTCTATTACCTCGGCCGCGCCGCCCAGGGAATGGGCGACACCAAGGCGGCCGGCAGCTACTACCGGCAGAGCCTGCAGCTTTCCGGCACGACGATAGCGTGCGCCAATCTGAGCCGGTTGTGCGGCGGGCTGGCGTTGCCGGCGGCGACCCTGGGGCATCTGGCGGAAGTCGACAGGGCACTCCAGCCCCCTAAACGGCGAGCCGTCCGCATCCGGCCGGCGCCGGCACCGGCAGCAGCGCCCGCCGACAGCGAGGCCGCCGAAGGTTACATCGAGCCGCCGCCCGCCGGGCATTAGCTTGCGGCATCGGCGCCCTCGCCGGCCCCTTCATCTGGCATGGCGGAACCGGAGAAGAACGCACGCGGGATCGCGTCGAGCAGCTGGCTCGGCAGGAATGGCTTCTTCAGCATCCCGAGCGGGTCGGCGTCGCGGGCCCGCTCGAGGATACGGTCGTCCTCGACCCCGGACAGAAAGATCGTCCGCACGCCGAAGCGCTCGCGCAGGATGCGTGCGACCTCGATCCCGTCGGTGGGGCCGCGCAGCTGGATGTCGGCGATCGCCAATTTCGGCTCGTTCTGCTCCGCCAGCACGATCGCTTCGGGACCGCACGACGCGCACCCGCAGACGGGCAGCGCGAATTTGCGCAGGATTTCGGTGACATAGCTGCTGACGAGCGGATCGTCTTCCACCACCAGTATGCCCGGCGTTGTGCACGGGGCGCTCATCCAGGGCTCCAGTTTGGTAATGGTCCGGACAGGATTAACAGGAAACCTTAAGCGCAGGTTAACTCACCAAGTCGGAAGACATTTTCGTTATGTTTGAGGAAGTATTTCGACATCCCCGATTGAAAACACCTTAAAAATCGGTCCCGGTCTTAATTGTCTCAGCCGCGCCTATCGGTCTGAAAGTCCTGTCGCTCATCGACGGTGGTTTGCCGAAGTTGTTGATCCAATAGAACCACTTGCTGTACTCGTCGGACCTGCGGGCGGTCTTGAGCGCGCGTCTTGAGCCGCATCATTGGTGGCGCGCTCAGCGGCCGTCCTGTAGCCGGTACTGCAAGGTTTCGGTCGCGTTGCCGCCGACCCGCACCGAGGTGTTGGTGCCCGGGATCAGGAACGAGCGCGGAAAGCTGCCGGGTGCGGCGGCGCTGTCCGCGGGAGGCGCCTGCGCCCGCCTGATCTGGTCGAGCCGCTGCTGGAGCAGCTGGCTGTTGGCGCGCAGATCGGACAATTCGTCGGCCCTGGCCCGAGCCGCGCCGCTCAGCACCGCGGCTGCGGCGAAAAGCGCTGCGACCGCGCCGGAAACCCGCCGACCGTTCATTTCTCACCTCCCCGGCCCTTGGCGGCGGGAAATGCCGAAAACGCCGCCGAGGTCTGCACCGTATCGACCGTCTTTTTCGCTTTTTCCGCTCATCCTGACATCAAAGTGCAACGTTCCTATGGCCGTCTCAGCCCGAACGCGCCGGCCGGCGTTGCGCGCATCGCGCGGTCCGCCGGCCACGCCCGCAGACGGGGGAAATTCCGGCGATGGACGATACCACGGCGGCCGAGCTCGCGGCGACGGCCGAAGCCAAATCGGTGCAGGACTACATCGACGAATTGCCCGCCTGGGCCGACGGGACCCGGCTCAAATCGGCGCCGATGACCGCGATGCAGTGGCGCATCTGGCTGCTCGCCGCGACCGGCAAGTTTTTCGAGGGCTTCGTCGTCTTCCTGACCGGCGTGGCTCTGCCGCTGATCGTGCGAGAATTTCACATCGCACCGGCCGAGAAGGGCATCATCAGCGCGGCAAGCCTCGCCGGCATCCTATTCGGCGCCCTGCTGCTCGGCGGCTTGTCGGATTATTTCGGCCGCAAGCGGATGTTCATCGCCGAGATGATCATCTTCGTCGCTTTCCTGGCGCTGCTGCTGCTGTGCAGCAATTTCGTCTCGCTGGCGATCTGCCTGTTCGGCCTCGGCCTGGCGCTCGGCTGCGACTACCCGACCGCGCACATGATCATCTCCGAGAACATCCCGAGCGCCAATCGCGGCAAGCTCGTGCTCGGCGCCTTCGGGTTCCAGGCACTGGGCGCGCTCGCCGGCACCGGGGTCGGCGCCTTGGTGCTGGTGCTGGTGCCCGACCTTTCGGCGTGGCGGTGGATGTATGCGACGGCGATCATTCCCGCGCTCGCAGTCACCGTCGGGCGCTTCTTCGTCGTCGAAAGCGCCAACTGGCTGGCGGTGCGCGGCGCCCATGACGAGGCCGAGCAGTCGGTCGGCCGGCTGCTGCGCCGCATCCCGCAATATCCGGCAAGCATCAGGCTGGCGCGCAACGGCGCGAACGACGGCGAGGAAGGCCGCGGCCGGCAATCGTTCCTGGCGCTGTTCAACAGCCGCAACCGCCGCGCCACGATCTTCGCCTCGGTCCCGTGGTTCATCCAGGACCTCGGCACCTACGGCATCGGCATCTTCACCCCGGTCATCCTGGCGGCGGCGATCGGCGGCGGCGCCGACCACATCCGCAGCCTCAGCGACGTGATCTCGGACGACATCCTGGCGGCAAAGGGCGCGGCGTTGATCGACATCCTGCTGCTTGTCGGCATCGCCTGCGCGGTGATGCTGGCCGACAGGTTCGGCCGCATCAGATTGCAGATCATCGGGTTTATCGGCTGCGCCGCCGGGCTGCTGCTCGCCTCGTTCTCGGTCGACGCCGCGGGCGAGGCGAAAATCACGCTGATCTTCGCCGGGTTCATGCTGTTCGACTTCATGACCAATCTCGGCCCCAATGCGCAGACCTACCTGTTGGCGGGCGAGGTGTTCCCGACCGAGGTGCGCGGCATGGGCGCGGGTTTCGCCGCGGCCTTTGCCAAGATCGGCGCGGTCGCCACCGCCTTCCTGTTCCCGATCCTGCTTGCCGGCATCGGCACCCGCCTGCTGCTTTACGGGCTGATCGTCGCCTCGCTGCTCGGCGCGGTCGTCACCTGGCTCTACCGGATCGAGACGACCGGGGTGAACCTGGACCGCATCGGCCGCTGACCCCGCAGGTTTTCCCTCCATCAGAAAGGCATCGCCGTGACCATGCTCCTTCGCCGCGGCCGGGGCCTGCGCCTGCGCCCGCCGGCTGCGGCCCTTTTCGCGCTCGCTTTGCTCGCCCTGCCCGCGGCCCCGGTGCAGGCCGCGACGGTGGCGTTGAGCGAGACCGGCTCGACCTTGCTCTACCCGCTGTTCAAGCTGTGGATCGCCGACTACGCCCGCATCGCGCCCGATGTCGCGATCACGGCGGCGGCGACCGGTTCGGGCGCCGGCATCGCCGCGGCGATGTCGGGGGCGGCGGCGGTCGGCGCCTCCGATGCCTACATGTCGGACGAACAGGCCGAGCAGAACCGCGCGATCATCAATATCCCGCTCGCCATCTCGGCGCAGACGGTCAACTACAACGTCCCCGGGCTCAACGGCGCCGGATTGCGGCTCGACGGTCCGGTGCTGGCCGGCATCTATGCCGGCAGCGTCGCGTTCTGGGACGATGCGGCGATCGCGGCGCTGAACCCGAAGGCCAAGCTCCCGCATCGCCGGATCGTCCCGATCCGCCGCGCCGACGCCTCCGGCGACACGTTCATCTTCACCCAGTTTCTCGACTTCTCGACCCAGAGCTGGGAGGACAAGATCGGCTATGGGACGCAGATCGCCTGGCCGAAGGTGCCGGGCGAGCGCACCGCGACCGGCAATGCCGGCATGGTTCAGACCGCCGCGGCAACGCCCTATTCGGTCGCCTATATCGGCATCAGCTTTCGCAATGCGATCGTCAGGGCCGAGCTCGGCACCGCGCCGCTGAAAAACCAGAGCAACCGGTTCGTGCTGCCGACGGCCGAAACCATCGCCGCCGCGGCGTCGGCGCTCGACCCGAGGACCCCGCCGGACCAGCGGCTGAGCCTAGTCTTTGCCCCGGGCGACGATTCCTACCCGCTGGTCAATTATGAATACGCACTGGTCTCGACCCGCCAGGCCAGGCCCGAAACCGCCGCGCCGCTGCGCAATTTCCTGCTCTGGGCGGTGTCGCTGCAGGGCGGCAATGCAGCGAAGTACCTCGACGCGGTCGGCTTCATCCCGCTGCCCGATTTCATCCGCGCGCTCAGCGAAAAGCAGATCGGGGAGATCAAGTAGCAGGGCAGACGAAAAGGGCGCGCCCGCTCGGCGGACGCGCCCTCGGCATGTGCCGAAGCCTCAATCCGCCGATGCGATCGCCGATGCGGCCCGGAAAGCAAGGCTCGGTTCCATGTCTTCGGCGTTGATCTCTTCGAGCGAGCGGCCGCGCGTCTCGGGGATGATCAGCCAGGTCAGGATGCCGCCGGCCACGGCGCAGACGGCCAGCAGCCAGATCACCCCGGTCTCGCCGATACGGCCGAACAGCAGCGGAAACAGGAACGCGCTCAGCGATGCGCCGATGCGGCCGCCGACCACCGAGATGCTTTGCGCCACGGTGCGCACCCGCGTCGGCGCCAGCTCGACGCCGAGGATGCCGGCGCCGCTGACCATGCTCGGAAAGGTGATGAACACGCTGTAGAGGCCGTAGGCGAGCAGCCCGAGCAGCGGCGCCTCGGCGATGTTTTTCTGCATCATCGCGAAGATGGCCAGCATCACCCCGGCCATGATCATGCCGATCGTCTGGGTCGGCTTGCGCCCGATCCGGTCGAGGGCATAGAGGCTGAGGACGAGCGCGGTCGGGATGATGAACCCGAGCGACATCAGCAGCGAGAACACCGCCGGCTCAATGCCGAGCCCCCTGGCGATCAGCGACGGCCCGAACAGGATGCCGGAATAGACGACGATGTCGAACATCATCCACAGCACGGCCGAGGCGAGGATCGGCCCGGCATACTGGCGCAACACACCGTAGAACTCGCGGCGGTCGGCGGCCGGGAAATAGGTCTCGCGCCGCCCGCTCACCTCGGCGACGATTTGCGCGGCCGAGCCGGGATCGCCGGCAAGCCGGGCCAGATAACGCGCCGTCTCGGGCATGCGCCGGCGCAGGTACAGCACCGACAGCGCCGGCACCGCACCCGCCGCGAGCACGATGCGCCATTGCAGGTCGGGCGACACGCCGATCGCCTTCAACAGCAGCAGCAAGGCGCCGGCCGCGACCGCCCCGGCCCACCACATCACGCCGAAGCCGACACCGAGCGTCTTGCCGCGGTCGGCACGGTTGGCATGCTCGGCCATGATCGTCGGCGACAGCACGTAATCGGCGCCGACGCCGATGCCGAGAACGAAGCGGATCGCGATCAGCGACCACAGATTGCCGGCGAAAATCTGCGCGACCGCGGCCACCGCCATCAATGCCACGTCGACGCCATAGAATTTCTTGCGCCCCCGCTGGGCGAGCACCCCGAAGATCACCGCGCCGAGCGCGGCGCCGACCAGCGCCGAGGCGGCAAGCATCGCGCTTTGCAGGCTCGACGCCTTGGCGACGCCGAAGCTCGCCAGCACCAACGGCAGCACCACGCCGATCGAGGACAGGTCGTAGCCGTCGGTGAAAACCCCCATCCCGGTCGTAAACATCGCGCGCAGGTGAAAGCGCTTCAGCGGTTGTTCGTCGAGCAGCATGAAGCCGCTGGCACTGACCATTTCGCATCTCCCCAAAGACAGCCGACCGCGCTTCCCTAGCGCGCCACCGATGACGGAGGCTTTGCAGTCGGGTTACGGTCTTGCGACCGCAGCGGCGGAGATGCGGATGCGGGCGCGTGCCGGCTTAGCGGACGCGGCCGGCCGGAGAAATTGTCGCGGCGAGATAGCCGCCGGCGCTGAGCGCGGTGATCCAGAAGCTGGCCGGCCAGTCGGTGTAGAAGGCCAGCGCGATCCCGGCCCAGGCCTCCGCCAGGGCCAGAACGGGCGACAGGACGAGCCCGCCGGCGACCCGGGTGGTCAGCCGCTGCGCCGTTGCCGCCGGGCCGACCATCAGGGCGAAGACCAGCAACACCCCGACAATCTGCACGCATTCGGCGACCGCCAGCCCGACGATGCCGAGGAACAGCCCCGAATAGAGGCGCAGCCGCACCCCCTTAGCCTCGGCCAGTTCCGGCTGCAGGCTGGCGAACAAAAGCGGGCGCGAAATGGCCGCCAGCAAGCCGACGGTGACGAGACCCAGCCACAACAGCGCCCGCACCGTCGCCGCGTCGACGGAAAGCACGTTGCCGAACAGCAACGCCGTCGCCTGCGCCGCATAGGCCGTATAGAAGTGCAGGAACAACAGGCCGAGGCCGAGCGCCAGCGCCAAGACGATGCCGATCGCGACGTCGCGCTGTACCAGCCGCTCGCCGATCGCGCCCATGCCGAGCCCGGCGGTCACGGTCAGCGCCACCAGCCCCCAGAGCGGGGAGATGCCGATCAATACCGAGCCGGTGGCGCCGGTAAAGCCGACATGGGCCAGCGCATGGCCGGCGAAGGTCTGTCCGCGCAGGACCAGGAAATAGCCGACCAACCCCGCGACGGCCGCAACGATGGCGGCAGCCGCGAACGCGTTGCGCATGAAATCGTAGTCAAGCATGGTCGTGCGAGGCCCCGAGCAGCGCGTGCGCCCCGCCGTGGTCATGGCGGTGGGCATCGCGCTCCATGTCCTGGCCGCCGGACATGACGAAGATGCGGCCGCGCACGCGCACCACCTCGATCTCGGCCCCGTAAAGCCGCGACAGCACAGGGCCGGTGATGACCTCGTCGACCGTGCCGAGCGCGGCCTGCCCGTTGCCGAGATAGAGCACGCGGTCGATCGCGCCGAGCAGCGGGTTCAGCTCGTGGGCGCTGAACAGAATGGTGATGCCGAGCTCGGCCCGCAGCGCCGCGGCCAGGGCGACGACATCGCCCTGAAACCGCGGGTCGAGGTTGGCCAAGGGCTCGTCGAGCAGCAGCAGGCGGGGTCGCCCGACCAGCGCCTGGGCCAGCAGCAGCCGCTGCCGCTCGCCGCCCGAGGTTTCGGCCAAGGGGCGCCCGGCCAGCGCCGCAGCGCCGACCAGGTCGAGCACGCGATCGACTTCGGCGCGCCCGGCCTTGCCCGGAAACGGCAGGCCCGGCCGGTGCCCATTGACCACGCCGGCGACGAAATCCCTTCCCCGCAGGCGCAGGTTGGCGCCGGTGCTGCGGGTTTGCGGCATGTAGCCGACCGCCGGGTTGCCGCGCGCCGCCGGCCGGCCGAACACGCGAATTTCGCCGCGCGCCGCCGGCACCAGGCCGAGGATGGCGCGCATCAGGGTGGTCTTGCCGGCCCCGTTCGGGCCGAGCACGCCGATGATCTCGCCCGCCGCGACGGCGAGGCTGGCGTCGCCGAGCACGTCGCGGCCGCCGAGCCTCAGCGTGACCTGGCGGAATTCGATCGCGTTCACGGCGCCCGCTTCGGCAAGGCCCGATCGACCGCATCGAGCTCGCCGGCCATCCACTGCTGATAGGTCTTGCCGGGCGGCTCGGTCTCGCTGGCGCCGACCACCGGGATGCCCGAGGCCGTGGCGAGGTCGCGCATCCGCGCGGCGATCGGATCGCTCGCCTGGCTGTTGTAGACCAGCAACTTGACCCGGTGCGTTTTGAGATCGGTCTCGAACGCGGCGGTGCCCGAAGCGCTCGGCTCGGTGTTGTTCATCACCGCGAGCTGGAACGCTCCATTGCGCACGCGCATGCCAAGCGCGGCGAACATGTAGCCGAAGACCGGCTCGGTCGCGGTGACAGGGGTGCCGGCGAGCCGCCGGCGCAGCCGGTCGATGTGCGCCTCGATCGGTGCGAGCGATGCCGTGAACCGCGCCAGGCGCTGCTCATATCCGGCCTTGCCGGCCGGGTCGTCGGCGATCAGCATGGCGCACAGCGCCTTGGCCAGCGCCGGCATCGTGTGCGGATCGTACCAGATATGCGGGTTGTCGCCCGGCTTCCGGCCGGCGAGGTCGGCGACGACGATCGCCTTGCGGCCGGGCGCGCGGGCAGCCGTCAACAATTTTTCCATCCACGGGTCGTAGCCGATGCCGTTGTAGACGACGATGCTTGCCGCGGAAGCGCTGCGGGCGACCGACGGGCTGACCTCGAACAGATGCGGATCTTCGTCAGGGTTGTTGAGGATGCTGGTCACGGAAACGTCGGGGCCGCCGATCTGCCCGGCGACGTCGCCGTAGAAATTCTCGGCCGCCACGATATTGACCGGCCCGGCATGCGCCGTCGAAATTGCCGCGACGATGCCGAACAGCGTGCCGAGAACGAGTTGGCGCATTACACTGCTCCAGGGGCGAATTCGCGCGTTCCTTACCCAGGGGAGCCGAATTTCGCAAGTCACTTGTGCTATTGACAGCACCGGGGCTAGATTGGCGAAATGGGCCGGAAAGCTCGGGTCTCCACCACGATCGTCGCGCTGATGCAGGCGGGCGAGCGCCATGCCTGGACCCTGGAAGCGTTGCAGGCGGGGCTTGCCGCGCGCGGCGAGCCGGCGGATTTTTCATCGATCTTTCGCGCCACTGAAAAGCTGGCGGCGGAGCGGACGATCCGCAAAATGCTGCTGGAAGACGGCCGCGCGCGCTACGAGCTGGCCGATTCACACCACGACCACCTGCATTGCACGACCTGCGACGCGTTGATCCCGGTGCCGTGCGTGATCCGGGCGGGGGCGTCGGCTGCGCTCGAAGCCGAGATCGGCGTCGCCATCGACGAGCACCAGTTGGTGTTCAGCGGCCTCTGCCCGAAATGCCGCGGCGACGAAGCCCCACGCCGGCGAGGGCGATCGCCGGCGCGCAAATAACGCCGCGGCGCTAG
>JASHNY010000240.1 GCA_030041385.1 Alphaproteobacteria bacterium | reverse complement strand
TGGCGCCGTCGTCCGTATCGAGGAATTGGCGCAGTGCATCAACGCGCGACAGGAGCCGAACAAGGTTATCTTCGGCCAAAGCGAAGACAGATGTGATCAGGTCGTGGCGCACGCCCTGGTCGCGCAGGTGCACTTTTAGCCGTCCGGCCAAGAAGTCCATCAACGATCGGACGACCGATTGGACGAGTTGCGCCCGGTTCTCGACGGGCCTCTGCACAACGAATATCTCCGCCGCGCGAGAGAAAACGTTAGTCATTGCGACGTTGAGTCGGTTTTCGAGAATGATCCGGATGATCCCCTGCATCGCTCGCCGAAGTGCAAATGGGTCACTTGAGCCGGTCGGACGCTCGTCGGCGGCGAAAAAGGCCGCAAGTGTGTCCATCTTGTCCGCCAACGCAACCGCGATGCTGACAGGGGTCGAAGGACAAAAGTCGCTGGGGCCGAGCGGCTTGTAATGGTCGGCGATCGCGTCGGCGACCGCAGGGTCTTCGCCGTCGTTGAGCGCGTAATAGCGGCCCATCGCGCCCTGAAGCTCGGGAAATTCGCCGACCATGCCGGTCGACAAATCAGCCTTGGCAAGAAGCGCGGCGCGCCTTGCGAGCGCCACATCGTCAGGCAGATGCGTCACATACAAATGCAGATGAAGCGTGATAAATTCGGCCAGCTTTTCGACCCGCCCGACCTTATCGTAGACGCTGCCGAGCCGGGCGTGAAACACGCGGTCCCTCAGCGCCAAAACCCGGTCTTCGAGCCTGACCTTGCGGTCCTGGTCCCAGAAGAACCGCGCGTCGGAGAGGCGGGCGCGAAGCACGCGCTCGTTGCCTGCGACAATCGCCTTGCCGCCGTCTTCGGTCTTGTTGTTGGCGACGAACAGGAAATGCGGCGCCGGCCTGCCGCCCGCGTCGAGGCACGAGAAATATTTCTGGTGCGTGCGCATTGCCGTCGCCAGGACCTCGGGCGGCAGATCCATGAAAGCGGGGTCGATCGAACCGGACAGAACGACCGGATATTCGGCCAGCCCCGCCACCTCGTCGAGCAGCCCCGCATCGGGCTTGACCGTCACGCCCCTCTCCGCCGCCCGCGCGGCGAGGCCGTCGGCGATGCTCTGCCGCCGGCTGTCGCGGTCGAGCACGACATATGCCGTATCGAGCTTGGCGAGGTAATCGGCGGCGTCCGCGACCTCGATCGGCTGCGGGGCGAGAAAGCGATGGCCGCAAGTCACCCGGCCGACCGGCACCTCGCCCAGGCTCAATTTGACGACCTTTCCGTCGAACAGGCACACCGCCGAATTCAGCGGCCGCACCCAGCGCAAATCCGCCGCCGGAAAGCGCATCGATTTCGGCCACGGCATCTCGGCAAGCGCGGCCAGCAACAATTCGGGGAGGATTTCCACGGTCTTGCGGCCTTGCTGCCGGATCACGGCGAAATAGAATTCGCCGCGCTCGGTCGCGCGCACCTCGCACTGATCGAGCCCGGTAAGCCCGGCCGCGCGCAGAAACCCGCCGATCGCCGCCTCGGGTGCGCCGACCCGCGGCCCGCGCCGTTCCTCGGTGCGGTCGGGCTGGGTCGCGGGAATGCCGCGGGCGACCACGGCGAGGCGGCGCGGCGTGACATGGCCGGCGAGGGAGGCGGGCGGAATTTCGGCGCCGGCGAGCTTGTCGCGGACGAGGCCGATGAGATCGTCGATCGCGCGGCGCTGCATCCGCGCCGGGATTTCCTCCGACAGCAATTCGAGCAACAGTTCGCCGCTCATCACGACCGCGCAGTCGATGTCATTCCGGGGCGCCGCGATGTAGCGAATCCGGAACCCATGAACACCGAGTCATGGTTGCCAGGCCCGTGTTCCTGGGTTCCGGGTCCGGCCTGTCGGCCGTCCCGGAATGACGCTCTATAGGGCGAATCATTTCACGCACCCGCGAGCCTGCTGATGATGACCCCCTTGGCCGGGCTCGACCCGGCCATCCACGCCTCCGAATGGCGGTTTCAATGAGGCGTGGATGCCCGGATCAAGTCCGGGCACGGCGAACAAGAACAGGCTCATGGCGCAATCCCGCCCGCGAGCCTGCTGATGATGACCCCCTTGGCCGGGCTCGACCCGGCCATCCACGCTTCCGAATGGCGGTTTCAATAAGACGTGGATGCCCGGATCAAGTCCGGGCACGGCGAACAGGAACAGGCTCATGGCGCAATCCCGCCCGCGAGCCAGGCTTCGCAGCACGATTTGGCCAGCGCCCGCACCCGGCCGATATAGGCGGCGCGTTCGGTGACGCTGATGACCCCGCGCGCGTCCAACAGGTTGAACAAGTGGCTCGCCTTCAGGCACTGGTCGTAGGCGGGCAGCGCCAGCGCCGGCCGGTTGCCGCCGTCGCCGGCGTCAAGAAGCGCCGCGCATTCGGCCTCGGCATCGCGAAAATGCGCGAACAATCTGTCGGTGTCGGCACGTTCGAAATTGTAGGCGGAAAACTCGCGCTCGGCGCGCAGGAATACATCGCCATAGCTGATGCCGCCCCGGCCTGCGGGCAGGCCGTTGTAATCGAGGGCAAAGATGCTTTCGACCCCCTGCACGTACATCGCCAGACGTTCGAGCCCGTAGGTCAATTCGGTCGATACCGGGTCGCATTCGATGCCGCCGACCTGCTGGAAATAGGTGAACTGGCTGACCTCCATGCCGTCGAGCCAGACCTCCCAGCCGAGCCCCCACGCCCCCAGCGTCGGGCTTTCCCAATCGTCCTCGACAAAGCGGATGTCGTGCTTCGCCGCGTCGATGCCGAGCGCGGCAAGGCTTTTGAGGTAAAGCTCCTGGCTGTCGGCCGGGGCGGG
This sequence comes from Alphaproteobacteria bacterium, assembly GCA_030041385.1. Lineage (GTDB taxonomy): Bacteria > Pseudomonadota > Alphaproteobacteria > ATCC43930 > CGMCC-115725 > DATARH01. Next base: position 20,219 of record JASHNY010000240.1, on the reverse strand, counting down.
CTTCAGGATCACCTGGAGCTGATAGTAGTGCTGCAATCGGTTGGGGTTTGCGCCGTAGCGCCCGTCGGTCGGCCGCCGCGACGGCTGGACATAGGCGGCGCGCCACGGCTCGGGGCCGAGCGCGCGCAGGGCGGTTGCCGGGTGGAACGTGCCGGCCCCGACCTCGATATCGTAGGGCTGCAGGATCGCGCAGCCCTGTCCGGCCCAATAGCGCTGCAATTCCAGGATCAGGGCCTGAAAGCTCGAATGTGCCGCCATCATCCGCCTATCAGCGCGGACGGGGGCAGGTGGCGCGCCCGCAGCTTCGCGCGCTTTGGGCGACATAGGCGCCGCAGACGTTGCAGGCAACCAGGTCCTCCGCCTCGATCGTCCTGGCCGCCGTCCGCGGCGCCGCCGGGCGACGGCGCGCGGTGCTGGCGGGTGGCCGGTTGAGCCAGCGCACCACGTGCCAGACCAGAAAGATCACCACGGCGATCAGGATGATTTTCGGCAGCGAAACCATGCGGGGAGGTTTAGCGGCTTGCCGGATTTACGGTCAAGCGAGCTACAGGTCGTATCTCGCCCATAACAGGCGCGCCTCCAGCCAATCGACGAGGTAGCCGAGTGCCGCCAGGGGATCGCGGCCGGCAAAAGGCCGCGGCCGCGGCGCCCACCAGCGCCTGCGCCGCTCGACCGCGATCGGCAGCAATTTCACCTTGTCGCCGAACCGCGCCTGCAATACCGAGCGCAAATCGCCGATCCCGTCGATCAGCCCGCGCGCCAGCGCCATCCGCCCGGTCAGCACCTCGCCGCTGAACAAGGTCTCGTCGGCGGCGTCGATCTTGCCGAGCCGGCGCTGGCGCACATGCTCCTTAAAGGCGGCGTGGATATCCTGTTGCAGGGTGGCGAGGCGCTCGATGTCACCAACGCTCTCGGGCACGAACGGGTCGAGCAGCGACTTGCGCTCGCCGGCGGTGTGGACCCGCCGTTCGATGCCGAGCCGGTCGATCAGCCGGGTGAAGCCGAAACCGGCGCTGACCACGCCGATCGAGCCGAGGATCGAGGCCTCCTCGGCATAGATCTCGTCGCCGGCAAGCGCCAGCCAATACCCGCCGGAGGCTGCGACATCCTCGGCAAAGGCGAAGACCGGCACCTTCTTCTCGTCGGCCAGCTTGCGGATGCGGCGGTAGAGCAGCGCCGACTGCACCGGCGTGCCGCCCGGCGAGTTGACGACGATGGCCAGTGCAGCAAGCTCCGGCACGTTGAACGCGCGCTCCAGCGCCGCGGCGTGGCTGCCCAGCGACATCGCGCCGCGCCATTGCCGGGAGGCGATCACGCCTTCGAACCGCACGACCGGCACCACCGGCGGCGGATGCCGCAGGCGGTCGATCGGCAGTTTCCTCAGCAGCGCGCGGAACCTGATGCCCAATGGTCTATTCCAGGCGGTCATTGCGAGCGTGGCGCGGCCATCCCGTTTGAATCGCTTGGTCGCCCTCGACTTCCCGCAACGACAGATGGGGGCTGCCGGCCCGCCGCGCTACAGCGCCAGCGCCGCACCGCCGCGCAACACCGCCTCGGCGGCCTCGGTGAAGCGGCCGTCCGGTTCGTGCAGGACGAGCCCTGGGGCCAACCGCGCCGGCGCCGCCACCTGCTTTCGCGCGCGCACGATGATGCGCGTCGCCGGCTGGCCCTGCCCGGGCCATAGCGGAAAGACCGTGATCTCGCCCGCCCGTCCGGCGAGCTGGGCGAGCAGCGCGTCGATGCGGTCGGCGCGGTGGATGAAATGGAGCGACCCCTTGGCCCGGATCATCATCAAGGCAAACCGTACCCAATCGCCGAGATCGGCGTCGCCTTCGATGGTCGCCGCGGCCTTTTCCGCGGTTGCCGGCTCGCTGCCCTGGCCCTGGGCGAGATAGGGCGGGTTGGCCATCACATGGTCGAACGATCCGGGGCTGAGCCGCGGCGGCGGCTGCAGCAGGTCTCCGGTCATCACCGAGACCCGGCCGGTCATGCCGTTGAGGATCACGTTGTCGCCGGCGATGTGGACGAGGTCGCGCTGCATTTCCAGCCCGACCACCCGGCAGTGCGGCACCCGCGCGGCCAGGCACAGCATCGCCGCGCCGACGCCGCAGCCGATGTCGAGAACCTGATGATTCGGCCCCGGCGCGACCGCGGCGGCGAGAAAGACCGGGTCGATCGCCACGCGCGCGCCGGCGACGGGTTGGCGCAGGCGCACCCGGCCGCCGAGCAGATGATCTTCGGTGACCGCGCCGGCGCCCTCGCGACCCTCGCTCATCATCCGCCCTCGGATTGCGCGATCACCGCGCGAGCGCGGCTGTGGTCGCGGTCGCTGACCATCAGGCGCCGCGGGATGGCGCCGATATTGCCCTCGACGAGGCTGGTGTAGTGGTCGAGGACGACGCTGTCGATCCCGGCGTCGTTGAGCAGGGCCTGCAGCCACGACAGCCGAACCATATCGTTGGTGCGCAGCAGCTCTCTCATCGGCGGCTCGTGGCTCGGCCCCATTGCACCGCGGCGGCCGGCGGCGGGGACGGTACGGTACGGTACTTGACCGGTCCCCTCTTCATTCTATGCTCGCTTGCCTTCGCGAAGGTCAAGTTTGTCTGCCGCAGCCGCGGTGGCGCAATGGAATTTCAGGAGAACCCGGTGGCGCCGGAGCCGAGTGCGGAACGTGACGACAGGCCGGCGGCGCCGTCTCTCGAACCGCTGTTCCAGCTTCTCAAGGCGGATCTCGCGCGCGTCAACGCGCTGATCGTCGAACGCATGGACAGCCCGGTCGCGCTGATCCCGCAGCTTGCCGGCCACATCGTATCGGCCGGCGGCAAGCGGCTGCGGCCGATGCTGACCCTGGCCGCCGCACGGCTGTGCGGCTATCGCGGGGAGCGGCACCTGGCGCTTGCCGCCGCGGTCGAATTCATCCACACGGCGACGCTGCTGCACGACGACGTCGTCGATGCCAGCGATCTGCGCCGCGGCCGCGACACCGCCAACGCGGTATGGGGCAACAAGCCGGCGGTTCTGGTCGGCGATTTCCTGTTTGCCCGGTCGTTTCAGTTGATGGTCGCCGACGGCTCGTTGCGCGTTCTCGACATCCTGTCGCAAACCGCCGCCGTGATTGCCGAGGGCGAGGTGCACCAGCTGATCACCGCGAACGACACGGCGACGACCGAGGCGGCCTATCTCGAAGTTGTCGAGGCCAAGACGGCGGCCCTGTTCGCCGCCGCCAGCCGGGTCGGCGCGATCGTCGCCGAGCGCCCGGCAGAGGAGGAAGACGCGCTCGAACGGTTCGGCCGTAACCTCGGCATCGCCTACCAGCTGGTCGACGACATGCTGGATTTCTCGGCGCGGGAGAGCGAATTCGGCAAGAGCGTCGGCGACGATTTCCGCGACGGCAAGATCACCCTGCCGATCCTCATCGCCTTTGCCCGGGGCGACGCCGAGGAGCGCACCTTCTGGCGCCGCACGCTTGAGGCGGGGGAGCAGGGACCCGGCGATCTCGACCGTGCGATCAGCCTCGTCGAGCGGCGCGGCGCGCTCGCCGAGACCCGCGCCCGGGCCCGCCGCTATGCCTCGGCCGCGGCCGACGCGCTGGCGGTTTTTCCGGACAGCCCGCTGCGCCGCGCACTCGTCGAGACCGCCGCGTTCACGACCCAACGCGGCTTTTGAGGCTGCCGGCGGCCCCGGCGGTTGCGCGGGAAGGCGCTTGGCGGTATAGAGCGCGCCGGTCGGCGGAGTGTAGCTCAGCCTGGTAGAGCACTGCTTTCGGGAGGCAGGGGCCGGAGGTTCAAATCCTCTCACTCCGACCATTCAATATACATTTATTGCAAACCGGTCCGGGCCCAGCGGGGGGAATCGCGCTGCGGCAGTCGAGCCCATTAAAATGTTGCCTCTGCTCCGGCTTTCCTCGCGCCGGGCCCCGTTTTGCTGGTAGAATTTTTCTCGGGCGGAAGGGCTGAGGGCTCACGCGAAAGAGATTGGACGCCAGCGAACATTGCGGTGTTTATCTCTCGAAGAGATGGCCGAAGAGTCGTCTGCCGCAACCGTGGTACGGAGGCTGCGATGACTGTGGCGCTGTCGGCCAAGAAAAAGGCGCTGCTTGTGAAATTGTGTCGGCAGGTTCCGATCGCGCCCGAGGATCAGGCTGCTGCCGTAGCATGGTGCGAGCGCATGTATCAAAGCGGCGCCGCGGAGGCTCCGAAATGGCTCGGCGCAGATCCGATTGCCGCCACCGAAGGACCCCTGAGCAACTATCACCCGGCGACGTTTCGCGCGCTCGTCGATGAGCTGACGGATCGCGACAAGGCCAAGTGCCGGGAAGCCGCGGCGCGCATCAAGGCGGCGCTCAAGCGGGCGTTTACCACCTGAGCCCGTTCGGGAATCGCCGCAATCGGGATCGCGGCGACCCCCGGCCTTGGCATCATGGTCCGGTGCGGCCGACGATCTGGGCCGGGTTGACGAAGCGCAGCGTTACGAGGAGCCAGACCAGCGTCGTGCCCATGTAGACGACCGCCATCGCGTCGATCGATTGGGCCGGCCGCACGCCTGCGGCAAAGACGGCGTAATAAAGCGCCACCACCAGGGTCTGGCTGCTCGGCCCGGCGGTCAGGAAGGTCAATTCGAACATGCCGATCGTCCGCACCAGCACCAAGAGCAATGCCGACAGGATGCCGGGCGCGAAGAGCGGGATCAGGATTCGGGCAAACAGGCGCGGCGTGCGGGCGCCGAACACCCGCGCCGCAGCCTCGATGCGCGGGTCGATCTGGTCGATGAACGGCATCATAATCAGGATTACGAAGGGCACCGTCGGCACCAGGTTCGCCAGGATCACGCCCCCGATCGTGCCGGCGAGATGCGCGCGATACAGCACCGTCGCCAGCGGGATGCCATAGGTGAACGGCGGCACCAGCAGCGGCAGCAGGAACAGCAGCAGCGCGGCGCGCTTGCCGGGAAACTCGCGACGCGCCATCGCATAGGCCGCCGGCACGCCGATCAGCCCGGCAAGCACGGTCACGGCAGCGACCACCTCCGCCGTCACGATCAGCAGCGGCGCCAGCCCGAATTCGTTCCACACCATCGCGTACCAGCGCGTGGTGAACCCGGCCGGCAGCCAGGTTGCGAACCAGTGGGTGCCGAACGAATCCACCACCACCGCGGCGATCAGCGCGAACAGGTTCAGCAGGAAGAACCCGGTGAACAGCCAGACCGAAAAGGCCCAGGCGCGCTCGCCGAACCCGGCGTTGCGCCACATCGCCCTAGCCTTTCCCGGTTGCCGCGGGGCCGCGATAGACGAGGCCGCGCAGCATCAGCAGCGCCACCACGATCAGCAGCTGCACCGCGGCCATCAGCATCGCGATCGCCGAGGCCATCGAGTAATCGTACTGCTCGAAGGCGGCCTGATAGGCGGCGATCGCGATGACGCGGGTCGCTCCTGCCGGGGCGCCCACCAGCACCGCCGAGGGAAACACCGAGAACGCCTGCACGAACGACAGGGCGAGGGTGATCGCCAGCCCCGGCACCAGCAGCGGCAGCAGGATGCGGGCAAACCGCGCCCGTGCCCGCGCGCCGAGAATCGCGGCGGCGTTTTCGAGCGACGGGTCGATCCCGGTCACATAAGACAGCACGAGCAGAAAGGTGAAGGGAAAGCCGCTGATCACCAGCGACAGGAACACGCCCCAGTAATTGTGCAGCAACCGGATCGGGCGGTCGCTCAGGCCGAAATCCAGCAGCAGGCGGTTGACCCACCCGCGCGGGCCGAGATAGGTCAGGAGCCCCTCGGCTACCAGCACGGTTCCGAGCGTGATCGGGATCACGAGGACCGTCGTCAACAGGCGCTGGTGGCGCATCAGCCGCACGCGCAACGCGACCGGGACCGCGGCGGCGACATTCACGATGGTCACCGGCACGGCGAGGAGCAGCGTCGTCGCGATCGTGTCGTAAAGGAAGGGCTGCGAGAAAAACCGCGCGTAATTGGCGAGCGCGCCGCCCTTTGCCGGGGCGAAGGACAGATAGAGACCGTAGAGAAACGGGTAGACGAACAGCGCCAGCACGAACAGAACCGCGGGAAGCGCCAATAGCGTCACCCCGTCGAGGCCCCGCGCGCGCAGGCGCGTGCGCAACGGCGCCGCCCGCGCGACCGCGCGTGGCGCGGCGGTTTCGGGCAGGGGTGCGGCCGAATTCATGTCGCGGCGTAGACCAGCACGCGCGCGGCCGGGGCGCCGAGGCGGATGGCCTCGCCCGGCCGTACCCGGGTCTCGGCGCGGAAATAAAGCTCGGTGCCGTCGGCGGCGCGGGCGACCCCGGCAAAATCGCGGCCGCGATATTCGGCGGAGGCGACCACCGCGACAATCGGCGCGTCCGCACTCGGGGTCAGGTCTTCCGGGCGGATCGCCACGATCGCAGCCCCGTTCGTCGCGGCGGCCACCGGCGTGCCGAGAAGTTCGGCGCCGGCGACGGTCACGGCCACGCCCCCTGGTGCGGGGTGCACAAGGGTGCGGACGAGGTTGCGGTAGCCCATGAAATCGGCGACATCGGGATGCGCCGGGCGGGCATAGAGCTCCTCCGGAGGGCCGACCTGGCGCACCGCGCCGTCACGCATGACGACGATGCGGTCGGCGAGGGACAGGGCCTCGTCCTGGTCGTGCGTGACGTAAATCGTGGCGCATCCGAGCAGATTGTGGATACGCCGGATCTCGGCCCGCATCTCCAGCCGCAATTTCGCGTCGAGGTTCGACAGCGGCTCATCCATCAATACGAGCGGCGGCTCGACCACGATCGCCCGGGCGATGGCGACGCGCTGCTGCTGCCCGCCGGAAAGCTGGCCGGGCAGATTGTCGGCCTGCGGGCCTAGCCGCACCAGCGCCAGCGCCTCCTCGACGCGGCGCGCGATCTCCGCCTTGGGCCGGCGCTGGGACACCAGGCCGAACCCGACATTGCGGCGCACATTCATGTGCGGAAACAGGGCGTAGTTCTGAAACACCATCGCGAAGCCGCGATCTTCGGGCCCGAGCGGATCGATGCGGCGATCGTCGAGCCAGATCGATCCCTCGGTCAGCGCCAGCAGCCCGGCGATGCAATTGAGCGCCGTCGATTTGCCGCAGCCGGAGGGGCCGAGCAGGGCGACGAACTCGCCGCGCTCGACCGTCAACGTGACCTCGCGCAGGGCCTGCACCGCGCCGAAGGCACGGCCGATCGCGTCGAGGCGCAATGCCCGGAAATCGCGGGAGGCGAGTGCCACCCTATTTGCCGACGTTGGCGCCGATCTGCTGGTCCCAGCGCTGGAACGCGAAGACCATCCTGTCGGCCGGCAGCGGTGCGTTCATCGGCGTGTCGGCGAGAAGCTTCGCGTAGATCGGCCGCCCGTATTCCTTGATCGCCTGCTGGCTCGCCTCCGGCGCCATCGACAGCGGCACGTTCTTGACCGCGGGGCCGGGGTAGAAATAGCCCATGTCCCAGGCATAGGCCTGGGCCTTCGGGGTCAGCATGTAGGCCATCAGGTCGAGCAATACCGCCAGCCTGTCGTTCGATACGCCTTTCGGAATCGCCATGTAGTGGCCGTCGGTGACGAAGTGGAACCCCTGCAACGTGCCGATCTGGGCGCTCTTGGGCACCACGCCGAGCGCTCGCGGGTTGATGTCCCATCCGGTCATCGTTACCGTCATCGAGCGCGACCCTTCACCCAGTTCTTTCATCAGGGCGCCGGTTCCGGTCGGGTAGTATTCGATGTTCTTGCCGAGTTCCCGCAGATAGGCCCAAGTCTTGTCCCAGCCTTTGTCGGGATCGAGCGGGTCCTTGTCGCGCAGGATGTAGGGCAGGCCCATCAGGAAGGCGCGGCCGGGCCCGGAATTGGCCGGGCGGGCATAGATGAACTGGCCCTTTTGGGCCCGCGTCCAGTTGAGGAGGTCTGCGGCGGTCCGCGGCGGGGACTTGACCAGCTCCGGCAGGTACTCCAGCAGCGGCCCGCCCGGGCAGTAGCTGACGATGACGCCCTGGCCCTGCGCCAGCCTCTGCATCTTGATCGCCCCGGGTTCGAGGATCGCGTCGGGGTTCGGCAACTGGCCGGCATAGGTCGGGTAGGGCTTGATCCACAGATTCTGCGCGATCCCGGCGGCAAGCGCATCGTTGCCGGTCAATACGAGGTCGATATCGACCCGCCCCGCCGCCTGCTGCGCCTTCAGCTTGCCGGGCAATTCGGGCGCCGTCGCCTGGGTGAAGTTGATGCCGGAGACCAGGTTCGGCTTGGCCTTGCGGTAGTCCTCGAAGGCCGGGCGGGTGAGCTGCAAATTGCCGGCGACGTCGATGATGTTCAGCGTAACCGGCGACGACGGCAGCGCGAGGGCCGCCCGCGCGCGGCCGCCAAAGGCGCCCATCGCGGCCAGGCCGGTCATTCCACCCAGCAACGCGCGCCGTGTCGTCTCGGTTCTGGTCATCGCGCTCCCCCCGTTTCCGCCGCCTCCAAAGCCGGATGGCAAGCCTGTTGTGTTATCGCTACCATAGCCCCCTTCGTCTGACAACGGAGTAGCACGCGTGCGCAGCAGGGGCGGTGGGGCGCGGGGGGTCAGGATCACCGACGTGGCGGCGGCGGCCGGCGTGGCGGCGATGACCGTATCGCGGGTGATCAACACGCCGGAGCGTGTCGCCGCCGCGACCGCCGCGCGCGTGCGCGCCGCCATCGCCGAACTCGGCTATGTGCCGAACCTGCTCGCCGGCGGGCTGTCGTCGCGCCGGTCGCGGATGATCGCCGCGATCGTGCCGACGATTGCGCACCCGATGTTTGCCGCCCTGGTCGACAGCTTCACCGATGCGCTGCGCGAGGCCGGCTATCAGGTCATGCTGTCGATCAGCGGCTACGCGCCGGGCCGCGAGGATGCGCTGGTCCGCGCCCTGCTGGGCCGCCGGCCCGACGGCCTGCTGTTGACCGGGACCGAGCACAGCCCGGCGACGCGGCAGATCGTCGCCGAGGCGGGCGTTCCGGTCGTGGAAATCTTCGACGCCGGAACGCCGATCGACATGCTGGTCGGGTTCGACCACGCCGAGATCGGCGCCGCGGTCGCCGAGTATTTCCTTGCACAAGGGCACCGGCAGTTTGCCGTGTTCGCCGCCGGCGACATGCGGGCGCTGGCCCGCCGCCGCGGCTTCGCCGAGCGGGTGGCGCGCGCCGGATGCGTCCTGGTCGGCGACCCGGTCCTGCCGGCGCCGAGCACGATCATCGCCGGGCGGGAGGCGTTGCGGGCGCTGCTTCCGGCGCTCGGCGAGCGCACCGCCTTGTTCTGCAGTTCGGACCTTTTGGCGTTCGGCGCGATCGTCGAAGCGCGGGCGCACGGTCTCGGCGTGCCGGAGCGGCTGGCGGTCTGCGGGTTCGGCAATTTCGAGCTGGGCGCTGCGAGCGATCCGCCCTTCACCACCGTCACGGTCGAGGCCGCCCGCATCGGCGAGATCGCTGCGGAGATGCTGCTGGCCCGTCTGCGCCCGGGAGCCGGCCGAGCGCCGGGCGCGGGAGCGGTGCGCATCCCTTTCGGGATTCGCGCGCGGGCGTCGTCGTGACGGCATCGGCGGCAATGTCGTAACCTGCCGGGAACGGGGCCGAAGAGGCGAGGAGAGATCCGATGACGGCGACCAACCCTGACCGCGCGCATCTGATTGCCGGCGGATTTCCGCCCGGCGCGATGAGCGGGCACGACCACGACTACGCCCGGCTCAAGCTGCTCGGGCTGCTCGCCGAGCGCGACATCCCGGCCTCGGTCGCCAGCGATTTTGCCGATATCGAAAAATGGCTGCCGGTCAGCCGCCTGCTGATCACCTACGTCGCCGGCCCCTATCCCGATTCCGCGCAGTGCCGCACCCTCCGGAATTGGCTGGAAGGGGGCGGGCGTTGGCTCGCCCTGCACGGAACCAGCGGCGGCCGCGCCGAGCGGGTCGAGGGAACGCGCCAGCGCCGCACCGTCAAGACCGAGCACCACGCGCTCCTCGGCAGCTATTTCCTGACCCATCCGCCGATCTGCGAGTTCCGCGTCGAGGTCGGTGCTGCCGATTCGCCGCTGACCCGCGGGCTCGGACGCTCGTTCGTCGTCGAGGACGAACCGTATTTCATCGAATTGCAGGATCCCGCCGCGACGCAAATCCTGCTGACCGCGGATTACGGTCCGGGGGCGGTGTCGCCGGCGATCGGCACCCTCTACCCGGCGGACACCTCCCTGCAAGCCGACGGCCGAACCCGCGTCATCGGCTATACCCGCAAGGTCGGCAGCGGCGGCGTGACGTATTTCACCCTCGGCCATTGCCACAATCCGGCGATCCGCGCCGCCCGCGCCGCAGCCGACCCGGCGGACAGGACGCCGCCGACGTTCCGCGCGCCGTGGGAGACGGAGGGCTTCACCACGTTGTTGCGCAACGCGATCCTCTGGGGCATGGGCATGTGACCCCGGGCTGCGCGCGTTCGGCTTGACGATGCGCCGGGCGCGATGAAGTCCCTGATCGTCTGCGCCGACGATTTCGGCCGCGACGTCGCGGTCAACGAGGCGATTGAGGAAGCCCATCGCCACGGCATCCTGTCGTCCGCCAGCCTGATGGTGGCGGCGCCGGCCGCCGCCGACGCGGTGGCGCGGGCGCGGCGGCTTCCCGGGCTGCGGGTCGGCCTGCACCTCGTCGTCGTCGACGGCGATCCGGCGTTGCCGCCGGAACGGCTGCGCGGCCTTGTCGGCGACGACGGGCGGTTTCCCGACGAGCCGCTGCGCGCGGGGCTGCGCTTCTTTCTTCGCCCCGGCATCAGGCGGCTGCTGGCGGCCGAAATCCGCGCCCAGTTCGAGGCGTTTCGAGCCACCGGCCTCGCGCTCGACCACGTCAACGGGCACAAGCATCTTCAGCTTCATCCGACGATCGCCCGGCTCGCGGTCGCGATCGGTCGCGACTACGGCATGACGGCGATGCGCGTGCCCGACGAGCCGACCGGGCCGCTTCGGCTCGCCGATCCGCGCGGGGCCTACCCGGCGCAGCCGTACCGGTTCGCCGTGACAAGCCTGCGCCGGCGAACCCGACGGGCGGGACTCGCCGCGCCGGACCAGGTGTTCGGCCTGGCATGGAGCGGGGCGATGGTCGAGGCGCGGGTCTTGGCTCTGCTGCCGCACCTGCCGAGCGGGGTCAGCGAGATCTATTTCCACCCGGCGACGTCGCGCCCGCCGGCGCTGGAGGAAGCAATGCCCGGCTATCGCAACGCGGAAGAGCTGGCGGCGCTGTTGAGCCCGGCGGTGCGTCGGCAGATCGACATGCTGGGCATCCGCCTCACGACCTACAGCGATCTCGCGCGGCCGGCTTGACCGGCGCCGGGCCGAGCAATGCCGGCAATACGACGAGCGTGCACAGCAAGGTAGCGGCCAGCGAGATCGACAGCAGCTGGCCCATGTCCGAGGTGCCGGGGTCGTTCGACAAGGCCAGACTGCCGAACGCGGTCATCGTCGTGAACGCGCTGAACACGACTGCCCGTGCCGTGCTCGACTGCAGGTGCTCGCTGAGCCCGCGGCGCCAGTTCATGACGAAATAGATGTCGAAGGCGACCCCGATCCCCAGCAGCAGCGGCAGGGCGATGATGTTGGCGTAATTGAGCGGCATGCCGACCAGCACGGTCGTCGCCAAGGTCAGGATCGCGGCGAGCAGCAGCGGCGCGATGACCATCGCCACGTCGCGCAGCGAGCGCAGGATCACCGCCAGAAGCAGGGTGATCGCCACCACCGCGGTGATTCCGGCCTGGAAGAAGGCATGGCTGATCAGCCGCCCCGATTCCTGGATCGTGACCGGCGAGCCGGTCGCGTCCGGGGCGACTGTCCGCACCGCGGCAACAAAGCGTTCGAGGACACCGTTGTCGCGGGTATTGCCGCGCGGAAACACCTCCACCCGCGCGCGCCCGTCCGGCGTGATCCAATCGTCGCGCAATTGCGGCGGCAGGCTTGCCAGAGTGACCGGCTGCGCCTGGATCAATGTTGCCAGCTTCTTCAGCTGGGGCTGCAGCCCGGCCAGCAGGCTGTGGCGCAGCGGAGCGACGATGTCGGGGCCGCGCTCGATCGCCGCTTGCAACGCCCGCGCAAGCCGGGCGGCCGGGCTTTGCGGCCCGACCGGCGCGGCCACAGCCAGCAGCGCCGCGCGGCAATCGGCCATCGCCTTCAACACCTCGGCATCGGTCGGCGGCGGCAAGGTCGCCGCCGGGGTCAGGGTCGGACCCAGCAGCAGGGTCAAGTCGCCAATGATCCCCAGCTTGGCCTTCTGATCGTCCGGAACATAGCTTGCGGCGGTCACGACGCGCGCCACCTCGGGTAGTTGCGCCAGCCGGGCCGCGAGATTCTCGGCGGCGGGCAGCGACGGGGCGAGGATTTCGGCGGTATAGGGCGAGGTGTCGGGGTCCTTGATCAGGTCGAGGATCGTCGACACCGATTGGTTATGCGGGTTCTGCAGATCGAGCGGGTTGAAGTCGAAGCTGACGCGCGGCAGCAGCGCCAAGCCGGCGGCGGCGACAAGGGCCGCCAGCAGCCGCACCCGCCCGCGGCGGTGGAGCAAAAAGCGGTCGAGCGGGGCGGCGCGGCGAAACCCGATCGGCTCCGGCTCCGCGCGCGGCCGCAGCACGGTCAACAGCGCCGGCAGCAGCACAAAGTTCAGAATGATCGCGATCACCATGCCGATGCCGGCGATCCAGCCCAGTTCGCGCACCCCGACATAGGCGGTAGGAACGAACGAGAGAAAGCCGATCGCGGTGGCCCCGGCGGCGAGAACCAAGGACGGGCCGATCGTCGCGGCGGCGCCCGCCAGCGCAGCGTCGAGCCCACCGAGGCGGTGGCGCTGGTCGCGGTAGCGAACGCTGAACTGGATCGCGAAATCGACCGCGAGCCCGACAAACAGCACGCCGAAGGCGACCGAGATCAGGTTCAGCGATCCGACCGTCGCGGCGGCAAAGGCGGCGGTCAGCACGGCGCCGCTGGCAAGGGTCGCGAGGATCGCGGCGACCAGCCGCACCGACCGCAGCGCCGCGAACAACAGGGCGCAGACGGCGACGATCGAAAGCACGGTCGAGCGCACGGCGCCTTGCCGCAGCGTGGCGAACTGCTCGTCGTTGAGCGCGATCGGGCCGGTGATGCGCACGCGCACGCCGTTTGCCGGGGTCAGTTTGAGCGCCGCGGCGATCCGGCGAATTTCCGCGGTCGCCTGCAGTCCCGGTTCGAGCGAATGATAATCGAGCACCGGCTTGGCGAGCACGAACTGGCGCAACTGCCGCTTGTGGGGCTTTGCCCCGGTCAAGATTTCGCCCCACGACAGCGGCGAATTGCGCCCCGCAATCACGTTTTCGACCGCGCGCGCAAGCGTCGTCAGGGTCGGGTCGAGCTGGCGCGGCGCCACGTCGCCGTGCGCCACCCCCTTCAGAAACAGGGTCAGCGCGCCGAACAGCCCGCGCAGGCTCGGGTCCTGGGCCAGGCTGCCGATCACCGGCTGCGCCGTCACCAATTGCTGCGAGACCGACTGCAATTGGTGCGCCGACATGTAGAGGAGGCCGTTGCGGTCGAAGAACGCGCCGCCATCGGGCCGGCGCACGAAGCGGAACAGCGCCGGCTCGGCCCGCAGCCGCGCGGTCAGTTCAGCGGCTGCCTGGTCGGCGAGGCCGGGGATGGCCCCGTCGATCACGATCGCCAGCAGATCGGCGTTTTGCGGAAACGCGCGGTCGAGCGCGATCTCCTGCTGCCGCCACGGCGTGTTGCGCGGCAGCATCTTTTCCACATCGGTATCGATGGCGAGATGCCCGGCCGCATACCACCCGGCGCCGACGGTCAGCGCGAGCATGGTCAGGACGATGGCGACGGCATAGCGATGGGCGAATTCGACGAGGCGAACGACGAGAGCGGCGATCACACGATTTCTCGGTCAACGTGTTGGAAGGGCGCGGCGGGCAACCGTCTGGTTGTCGGCGCTGCCGGCGGATTTCGCGGAAAGAACGCCCAAATTGCCACAAAATATCCGATACCGTGTCATAATCAGGACACGCTTGTCGGCGAGCTTGCCTACAATGGGTAGGTAAGGAGGGGACCATGGCTGGACGGTCGGATTGCTGCCGCTACAAACCGAGCCTCGAAGAGCTGCTCGACGACGAGATGATGGAGCCGGTGTTGCGCAGCGCCGGGTTCGACCAGCAGGGCTTTCGCGCGATGATTGCGGAAGCCGCGCGCCGGCTCCATCCGCGCGCCGAAATCGCGGGCGAAGCCAGGGAGGGTTGATCCCGCTCCCGGATTTGCAGGGCAAACCGAGCAGCAACGGATGCCCTATCCCGCCAGCGCCGGAAATTCGAGATGCACGGTAAGGCCCGGCCCGTTATCCGCAAGCGCGACCGTGCCGTCGTGCAGGCGGGCGACGGCGCGCACCAGGCTCAGGCCGAGCCCGTTGCCGGGGGTGCTGCGGCTGGGTTCCAGGCGGACGAAGCGGTCGAACACGCTGTCCCGGTCGGCTGCGGGAATGCCGGGGCCGCGGTCGGATATTTCGAGCGTCGCGCGGTCGTCGTGCTGCGTCACCGCGAGCACGACTTCGCTGGGGCGGTCGCTGCCGCCGCCATATTTCAGCGCATTGTCGAGCAGGTTGGCCACCGCCTGCGACAGCAGGTGGCGGTCGCCGCGGATCATCACGCCGGGGGTGCTGCGGACGTAAAGCGCAAATCCATTTTCCTCGGCAACCGGCTCGTAAAGCTCGGCGGCGGCGCGGGCCAATTCGCCGAGGTCGAGCGGTTCGGCGCGGTTGCGGCTGGCGCCCGACTCCGCCTCGGTGATGCTCAACAGCGCGTTGAAGGTGGCGAGCAGGCGGTCCGCCTCATCGATGGCGGCGCGGATCGCCTCGCCCGGCGCGGCAGCGTTCGGCGGCGACAGCAGAGCGAGTTCGAGCCGGGCGCGCAATCGCGCCAGCGGCGTCTTCAGGTCGTGCGCGACATTGTCGGTGACCTCGCGCATCGCCGTCATCAGCCGTTCGATCTGGTCGAGCATGCCGTTGAGGTTGGCGGCGAGCTGGTCGAATTCGTCGCGGGTGCCGCGCAGGGGCACGCGGTCCGACAGATTGCCGGCAACGACCCGCTCGGCGGTGCGGTTGACCTGTTCCACCCGGCGCAGCAGGTTGCGGCTCATCACCGAGCCGCCGATCAGGCCGGCCCCGAGCGCCACCAGCCCCGACCATAACAGCGTTGTCTTGATGCGGTGGCGGAACGTCGCCGCGTCGCTGATGTCGCGCCCGACCAAGAGCCGGTAGTTGTCGGGAATCACGATCAGCATGCCGCGGGCCGGGTGGATCTCGACATTCCCCTTGACCGGCACCTCGACCGTGAACGACACCGGCCCGGACTTGACCTTGGCCCCGGCCGGCCAGCCGGCGATGTTGCCGACGATCGGCGTGCCGCTGGGCGTGGTCACCAGGTAGAACATGCCGTCGCCGCGATCCCCGGCGCTGCGCGCGGCGACGATCTGGATCAGGCCGCTGAGGCCGCGCTGCGCATATTGCTCGGCAAGGCCGGTGATCTCGGCGTCGAGCGTCGCCTCGGTCTGCCGCTCGACGAAATCCGCGCTGGTCCAATAGACGAACAGCAGGACGCCGAACACCGACGCGGCGAACACCGCGAAATAAAGCACGGCAAGACGCAGCGCATGCGTCTTGAGCAATCGGCGGGCGCCGCGCCAAAGCTCGCGGCCGGCAGGCCAGCGCCGCGCCTTTGCGGCCGCTTCGTCCCGGCCGGAGAGCCCGAGGGGCTGCCGCAGGGTGTCGGTGCCGCTCATTCCGGCGCCCGCAGGCAATAGCCGGCGCCCCTGACCGTGTGCAGCAGCGCGTGCTCGAAATTGCGGTCGATCTTGTGCCGCAACCGGCTCATATGCACGTCGATGACGTTGGTCTGCGGGTCGAAATGGTAGTCCCACACGTTTTCGAGCAGCATCGTCCGCGTCACCACGTGCCCGGCATGGCGCATCAGGCATTCGAGGAGGCGGAACTCGCGCGGCAATAATTCGATCGATTTGGGGCCGCGCTTGACCGAGCGGGTCAACAGGTCGAGCTCGAGGTCGGCGACGCGCAATTTGGTCGTCGCCGGCGCGGCGGCACCGCGCCGCATCAGCGCCTCGAGCCGTGCCAGCAATTCGCTGAAGGCGAAGGGTTTGACCAGATAGTCGTCGCCGCCGGCGCGCAAACCCTTGACGCGGTCGTCGACGCTGCCGAGAGCGCTGAGGATCAATGCCGGGGTGCGAATCTCGGCGGCCCGCAAGGCGCCGAGCAGTGCCAGCCCGTCCATGCCCGGCAGCATGCGGTCGAGGATGATCGCGTCGTAATCGCCGGACGTGGCGAGAAACAGCCCGTTGCGGCCGTCGCCGGAATGGTCGACCGTATAGCCGCTTTCGCCGAGGCCCTTGACCAGATAGGCGGCCGTCTCGCGGTCGTCTTCGACGACAAGCAGCTTCATCGCATCCCGCCGCGTTAACACCTTGCTAAGCGCTTGTATCCGACCCTGGCCGGGCAAGCACCTTACCCGCCATCGCTCCCGCCCTCCAGGGGCACGGCGATGCTCGGCCACGCGCACTGCGCCGCGTGCCGAACGGGTGCGGACGGATGTGAAGTGGTTGCGATGACCGATACAAGCAAGCCGGCGGCCATTCTGATCGTCGAGGATGATACGCTGGTCGCCAGCCTGCTTACCGACCTGGTCGGCGAGATCGGCTTCACGGTCGCCGGCACTGCTGCGTCCGGCGCCGAGGCGCTGGTTCTCGCCGCCGCGACGCAGCCGCGGCTGGCGCTGGTCGATATCGGCCTGGTCGGGTCGATCGATGGGGTCGAGCTTGCCTGCCGGCTGCGCCGGGACCATGCCGTACCGGCTATCTTCATATCCGGGTTGATCGACCCGCCGATCGCACGCCGGGCCCAGGCCGCGCGCCCGCTCGGCCTGCTGCAAAAACCCTTCCGGCCGAGCGAAGTCTTCAACGCGATCGAACGCGCGCTCGCCCAAATCGACTGAGTCGACCGGCGCGGCACGCTCGCCGGCCATCGGCCTGGAGGAAAATCCGCACCGGCGGCGACGCGCCGCTTTTTCGGCTTGACCCTGCCGCGGCGAGAGACGATGTATTGCGTACCAATCTAGTCCGAATTGGTCGCATCGGTTGCGCAGGGCATTGGCCGCTCGATGATCATCCTCAGCAAGCTCGCCGATTACGGCGTCATTGTTGCGACGCATCTGGCGATCTATAGCGACCGCCGGGCGAATGCTGCGGCGATCGCCGCCGAGACCCGCTTGCCGCCGGCGACGGTGGCCAAACTGCTGAAAGCGCTCGCTCATGCCGAATTGGTATCGGCGACGCGCGGCGCCAATGGCGGCTACCGTCTGGCGCGCCCGGCGAGCGCGATTTCGGTGGCCGAGGTCGTCAGCGCAATCGATGGCGACATTGGCTTGACCCAATGTTCGGTCCATGTCGACGAATGCACGCGCACCAACTATTGCCCGACGCGGCCGCACTGGGCGGCGATTAACCGCGCGGTCGGCGAGGCGCTGTCGGCGATTTCGCTCGCCGACATGATCTCGCCGCTGGCTTTCGTGCCGCCCGCCGCCTTGTCCGCCGCCGCGCGCACCTGATTCAAGGAATTGCAAGAAATGAGCGCTTCCGCGGAAACCCGCGACGCCGTCCGTTCGCTTGAAGGCTACAAATACGGCTGGTTCACCGATCTCGAAGCCGAATCGGCTCCGCCCGGCCTCAGCGAAGAGACGATCCTGTTCATCTCGGCCAAGAAGGGCGAGCCGCAATGGCTGCTCGACTGGCGGCTCGCGGCGTACCGGGCGTGGCGCCAGATGGCCCAGCCCGATTGGGCCAAGGTCAACATCGCCCCGATCGACTACCAGGGCGCGACCTATTATTCCGCGCCCAAGCAGCAGAGCGCGCCGAAATCGCTGGACGAAGTCGATCCCGAGCTGCTGCGCACCTACGAGAAGCTCGGGATTCCGCTGCGCGAGCGCGAGGCATTGGCCGGGGTAGCGGTCGATGCGGTGTTCGACAGCATCTCGGTGGCGACGACCTTCAAGGAGAAGCTGGGCCAACTCGGCATCATCTTCTGCTCGATGGGCGAGGCGGTGCGCGAGCACCCCGACCTGGTGCGCCGCTACCTCGGCAGCGTCGTTCCGCAGGGCGACAATTTCTTCGCGGCGCTCAATTCCGCCGTGTTCAGCGACGGCTCGTTCGCCTACGTGCCGCCGGGCGTGCGCTGCCCGATGGAATTGTCGACCTATTTCCGCATCAATGCGGCCAAGACCGGGCAGTTCGAGCGCACTCTGCTGATCGCCGACAAGGGCGCCTATGTCAGCTATCTCGAAGGCTGCACCGCGCCGCAGCGCGACGAGAACCAGCTTCACGCCGCGGTCGTCGAGCTGATCGCGCACGAGGACGCCGAGATCAAATATTCGACGGTGCAGAACTGGTATCCGGGCGATGCCGAGGGACGCGGCGGCATCTACAATTTCGTCACCAAGCGCGGCGCCTGCCGGGGCGCGCGTTCCAAGATCTCGTGGACCCAGGTCGAGACCGGGTCGGCGATCACCTGGAAATACCCGAGCTGCGTGCTGGAAGGCGACGATTCGGTCGGCGAGTTCTACTCGGTCGCGATCACCAACAACCGGCAGCAGGCCGATACCGGGACCAAGATGATCCATATCGGCCGCAACACCCGCTCGACGATCATCTCGAAGGGGATTTCGGCCGGGCGCGGCCAGAACACCTATCGCGGCCTCGTGCGGGTGCAGCCGCGCGCCGAGAACGCGCGCAACTATACGCAATGCGATTCGCTGCTGATCGGCGATCGCTGCGGCGCCCACACCGTGCCCTACATCGAGGTGCGCAACCCCTCGGCCCGCATCGAGCACGAAGCGACGACCTCGAAGATCAGCGACGACCAGCTGTTCTATTGCCGCCAGCGCGGGCTCGGCGACGAGGATGCGCTGTCGTTGATCGTCAACGGGTTCTGCAAGGATGTGCTGAAGGAACTGCCGATGGAGTTTGCCGTCGAGGCGCAGAAATTGCTCGCGGTCAGCCTCGAAGGCAGCGTCGGGTGAGTTCGCGTTCAGCCGGCCGCTCCTTTTCTCGTCATCCCGGCGAAGGCCGGGAGCCACGGTGGCCTCATGTCCGAGCATCACTGGGTTGGCAAGGAGCGAGTGGAGAAGTGGGTCCCGGCCTTCGCCGGGATGACGAAAGATTAGGGTAATGCTCGAAATCAATAACCTGCACGCGCGCCTCGTCGACCCCAAGGAAAGGCGGCGCGAAATCCTCAAAGGCGTCGACCTCAGGGTCGAAGCCGGCGAGGTGCACGCGATCATGGGGCCGAACGGCTCGGGCAAGTCGACGCTGGCATCGGTACTGGCCGGGCGCGACGGCTACGAGGTGACCGAAGGCGGCGTCACCTATCGCGGCCGCGACCTCTTGGCGATGAAGCCGGAAGAGCGGGCCCGCGACGGGGTGTTTCTCGCCTTCCAGTACCCGGTCGAGATTCCCGGGGTCAACAACATGTATTTCCTGCGCGCCGCGCTCAACGCGCAGCGCCGCCATCGCGGCGAGCCCGAGCTCGACGCTGGCCAGTTTCTGCGCGCGGTGCGGGCAAAATTGAAATTGCTCGACCTCGGCGAAGACCTGATGCAGCGCGCGGTCAATGTCGGATTTTCCGGCGGCGAGAAAAAGCGCAACGAGATTTTCCAGATGGCGATGCTGGAGCCGCGCCTGGCGATCCTCGACGAGACCGACAGCGGCCTCGATATCGACGCGCTGAAGCTCGTCGCGAACGGGGTCAACGCGTTGCGCGCACCGGACCGCGCGATCGTGCTGATCACCCATTACCAGCGCCTGCTGGACTACATCGAGCCCGACCGGGTGCACGTGTTGCAGGACGGGCGGATCGTGCAATCGGGCGACAAGAGCCTCGCCGCCGAACTCGAGCGCAGCGGCTACGGCGCCTATGGCGACGCGGCATGAGCGGGTTGGGCCGGTGCCAATGCACATCAATCATCGGATCGCGACCGTCCCGGCCGCAGGCGGGCGAGACGCCCGCGTTCCGGTGACGGGTTGCGGGCGATGAACGTCATCCCCGACCGTTCGCCGAAGCCTGAGACGCGGCCCTATCTCGACGCGTTCTCGGGCGCGGCGGGCGAGCCCGACTGGCTGTCGCGCTTTCGCCAGCGGGGCCTCAGCCGCTTCGCCGAACTG
>JASHNY010000171.1 GCA_030041385.1 Alphaproteobacteria bacterium | reverse complement strand
GCAAAGACCAGCGCGATCTCCGCCCCCATCAGCCCGGCCCCGACAACCCCGATTTTCTCGCTCATCATCCGCCTCCGATTTGTCATTGCGAGGCGCCGGCCGGGCGCCGAAGCAATCTCGATGGCACAAAATAGTCGGAACGGGATTGCTTCGCTCCGCTCGCAATGACCGGGTCGATTTCACCCCAGCGATCGCGCCAATTCCCAAGCCATGTCGCCGATCGGGCGGGCGAGGGCGCCGGTTGCGGCGGCTTCGGCGCTGGCGGCGGTGCCGTCGATCGCGCGCTTGGCGATGCCCTGCAGGATCGCCGCCAGCCGGAACAGGCTGTAGGCCATGTAAAATTCCCAGTCGGCAACGGTGGCGCGGCCGGTGCGGCGGCAGTAGGCGGCGACGTAGGCAGCCTCGTCCGGAATGCCGAGCGCGGCGAAATCGACCCCGGCGAGGCCGCGGAACAATTCCGGCGTCACCCGCCAGGTCAGCGCGTGATAGGCGAAATCGGCGAGCGGATCGCCGATCGTCGACAATTCCCAATCGAGCACGCCGATAACGCGCGGCTCGGTCTTGTGAAAGACTAGATTGTCCATGCGGTAATCGCCGTGGACGATCGCCGCCGCGCCTTCGGGCGGCAGGTGCCGCGGCAGCCAGTCGATCAACTGGTCCATTGCCGGCTGCTTTTCGGTTTCGGAGGCGCGGTATTGCCGGCTCCAGCGCGCGATCTGGCGGCCCAGGTAATTGCCGGGCCGGCCGAAATCGCCGAGGCCCAGCGCCGCATAATCGACCGAGTGGAGGGCCGCGATCACCGCGTTCATCGAATCGAACATCGCCGCGCGCTCGTCGCGGCTCTGCCCCAAGAGGCGCTGGTCCCAGAAGATGCGGCCGTCGAGAAACTCCATCACGTAAAAGGCGCTGCCGATGACCCCATCGTCCTCGCACAGCGCATGGACGCGCGGCACCGGCACGCCGGTCGCGGCCAGCGCACGCATGACCCGGTACTCGCGATCGACCGCATGCGCGCTCGGCAATAAGGGGCCGGGCGGCTTGCGGCGCAATACGTAATCGCCCGAGGCGGCGGAAAGCCGGTAGGTCGGGTTCGACTGGCCGCCGCTGAAACGCGCGGCGGACAGCGGCCCGGCGAACCCGTCGACATGGTCGGCGAGCCAGCGTTCGAGCCGGTCGAGCGCCAGTTCGCCGGCCGCGATCATCGGTCAGCCCGGCGCGCCGCGGCTGATCGCGGCGGGCGTGTCGGGCGCGTAGCCCGGCTCGACGCGCACATCGACAAGCGCGACGCCGCCGCCTTCGACATGCTCGATCGCCGCGCGCAAGGTGCGCACCAGCTCCTCCGGCCGGCGCAGCGGCCCGAACCCGGCCGCGCCTTGGCCGCGCGCCAAGGTCGCGATGTCGGGCTCGGGGTCGGCGATGCGCTGGCCGATCCAGCGATTGCCGACCGGCCGCCCGCGCTGGCGCGCCATGCGGTCCTGGTGCAATTCGTCGTTGAAGAACGAATTGTTGTTGGAGACGACGACCAGCAGCGGGATGCGGTAGTGCACCGCGGTCCACAATGCCGTCACCCCCATCAGGCAATCGCCGTCGCCGAGCACCGCGACCGGCAATCGGCCGCTGCCGCCCGATAGCTCCTTTAGGGCCAGCGCGGCGCCGACCGCCATCCCCGGCCCGCCGCCGATGCCGCCGCCGCCGTCGCCGCCGAGGAGGTCGAGCGGATGCGCCGCCTCCCAATACCCGGAGGCCCAGGCCAGCGGGGTGCGGATCAATGTCGTCGGCCGCGATCCCAACGCCTCGCGCAAGGCGGCGGCGACGTCGGCAGGCGCGATCGTGTCGCCGCTGCCGAGCGCCGGCAATTTCGGGTTGTTGAGGGTATAGCCCCGCCAGCCGGGCGCGCGCGGGCGCAACAGCGGCAATATCGCCGCCACGGCGCGGTCGGGCATGACCGGCAGGTGCAGATCGGTCGGCGGCAGGCCCTGGTAGTCCATGCTCCAGCCGTTGTGGACCGTATGGTCGAGCGAGGCGAGGATCACCTTGGCGCGCACCGGCCCGGCGCCGCACGCGGCCTTGAACGCGCCGGCGAGATCGACCCAGTCGAGGCTGAGGATCGCATCGGCCTCGCGCACCAGCGTGCAGGCATCGGCGCTCGGGTTGTTGCCGGCCGGCGGGCCGTGCAGTTTGTGACCGCTCGGGAAGGTCGAGCCGGTCTTGGGATCGGTCAGGACGATGGCGCCGAGCGCCTCGGCGAGTTCGATCCGCGCCGCCCATCCCGCTTCGCCATGCCCGACCCTGCCGGCGAGGATCAGCGGCCGCTCGGCATTCTGGAGGATCGCAGCGGCCTCGGCGGCGGCTTCGGCGCTCGGCGCCGCGGCGCGCGGCGGCCGGAAGCGTTCGGCTGTCGGCAATGGCGGCAGCGCGCCGATGCGGCTCTCCTGCAACGCGGCATCGAGGCAGACATAGACCGGACCGCACGGCGGCGTCACCGCCATGCGGTGGGCGCGCAACACCGACTCTGCCGCAGCGGCGACCGAGGCGGGCTGGTCGTCCCATTTGGTGTAGTGGCGAACCAGCGCGCCCTGGTCCTGTGCGGTGTGGATCCAGTCGATCCAGGGCCGGCGCTGGGCGGCGTCGACCGGCCCGGTGGCGCCGAACACGACGACCGGCACGCGGTCGCACCAGGCGTTGAAGATCGCCATCGTCGCGTGCATCAGGCCGACGTTGCTGTGCACGATCGCGCCCATCGGCTTGCCGGCCACCTTGGCATAGCCGTGCGCGATCGCGACCGCATGCTCCTCGTGCAGGCACAGCAGCATCTGCGGCGCGGTATTGCCGAGCAGATTGACGAGGCTGTCGTGCAGGCCGCGATAGCTCGCGCCGGGATTGAGCGCGACGTAGGGCAGGCCGATCTCGCGCATCATCAGCGCGACGGTGTCGCTGCCCCAGTAATCGCCGGTTTCGTTAGCCAGCGCCGGCCGTTCGATCGCGCCGGGCCCCTGTTCAGCTCCGCTCATCGCACACTCCGCCGTTCCCGGCCGACCGGATTAGACCAGCCTCGGCCCGAACGCCAGAGCTTACGGCAGGAAGGCGGCGCCTTGCATCATTGCCGGGGCGCCGCCGGAACGGCTCAGCAGGGGGCGCACCAGCAATGGTGGTGCCAGCGGCTGCAGCGAAGGTGGTGACCCCAGCCGCAATGCGGGCCGGGATGACGGCACGCCGCCGGATGGATCGCCTGGGACATCTGCGGCACCGCCGACGGGATCGCAGCGGCCGCGCCTGCGGCATTGGCGTTCAGCGAGAAGGCACCGGCGAACAACACCGTGGCTGCCACCGCGGCGGCAATCGTGAGCTTGTGCATGAAAGGCTCCCCCCTTTCTCGCAACTATCGCCGATGATTGCGCCTATTTCAACAGGTTATCGCCGATCATTCTCATAATGGTCGGCGCTACCGGCATCGCGCCAGCGAGCGCCTGATCTCGGCGCCGGTGAGCAGCACCGCGGCAAGCGCAAACGGCACCACGAAATAGATCGCGCGATAGGCGACCAGCGCGGCCGCGACGGCGTTCGACGAGTGCCCGCTGCCGATGGTGTAAATGAGCGCCGCGTCAAAGACGCCGAGGCCGCCCGGCGCGTGGCTGATGACGCCGAGCCACAGGGCCGCGGCGTAGATCGTGACGAAGGTCGGAAAATCGATTGCCGTCGGCGGCAATAATACCCACAAGGCCAAGGCCGCCGCCGCGATGTCGGCCGTCGTGACCGCGATCTGGGCGAGGAGGAGGCGTGACCCCGGCAATTCGACGTTGAGCCGCCCCAGCCGGAGGCTGCGCCTCTCGCCCCGGCAGGCGAACAGCACGACGATCGTGAGGCCGAGCACCGCGACCGCGGCGGCCCGCAGCGGGCCGCAGGGCAGGGCGCAGAGCTGCGCCACCGCGTGCGCGCGGAAGGCGAGGCCGAGGGCGATCGTCTCCGCGGCGCCGATCCCGAACGCGGCGGCGATGAAAACCGTGACCCGGGCGATCGTCGGTCCGGAGAGGCCGGCCGCCGCATAGATCCGGTAGCGCGCCGCGCCTCCCGACAGCGCGCCCAGGCCGATGAAGTTGCCGAGCGCGTATCCGCAGAACGAGGCGAAGACGGTCGTCGCCAGCGGCGGCGCCGCCCGGGCATAGCACAGCGCCGACAGATCGTTCGCGACCAGCACCGCATAGCCGATCGCGGTGGCCAGAACCGCGGCGGCGAGCGCCCGGGCGGGCATCGCCTGCAGGCTGGCGACGACGGCGCGGTAGCTGAGCCCGTGCATCCCCTGGTTCGCGGCGCCGACGACCAGGCCGGCGGCTAACAGCGCCGCGAACACCGCAAGGCCGGGGCGTCGCCCGGCCAGGCGCATCACACCGCGACCCGATCGGCCGGTGCGCGGGCGGCGACGCCGCCCTGCATCTCGGTGCCGCGCCAGGCGAAGCGGTCCGCCCAGGCGCCGAGCCACAACGCCGGCAGCAGCAGGTCGCGCAGCAGAAACGCCAGCGCCAGCCGCCACGAGGCGTGCCAGCCGGCATGCCGCGCCAGCAGCCATTCGGCGCCGACCCACAGCGGGCAGAACAGCGCGGCGAACAGGCCCGCGCCGAGCCCCGCCATGGCCGCGGCATAGCTTCCCGCCGCGAGCGGCGGCACTATTCCCAGCAATAGCTCGGGCAGGAAATACAGCGGAAACGTCATCCGCCGCAGCCGCGACCAGCGCAATTGCCGCCGCCATACCTCGCCGGCGGCGCGATCCCCGAGCGGCTGCGCAAACGGGTTGTCAATGAGGCGCACGCGCAGGCCGGCGCGGCGCACCAGCTTCGTCGCCGCGGCGTCCTCGGCCAACTCGGCGCCGAGCACGCGAATGCCGCCGCCGCGCTCGACGATGTCGCGCCGGAACAGCATGTTCTTGCCCTGGGCGAAGCCGAGCCCGAGCGTATCGGCGGCATATTCCCAGCGCGCCTCGAACGTATTCAGAAAGGCGCATTCGAGCTCGGCCCAGAAATTTCCCGGGCGCGCGGCGACCGGCACCGAGCAGACAAGGCCGGTGTCGCTGCGCCAGGCCGCCCGCATGCGCTGGATGTAGTCGGGCGGCAGCAGCACGTTGCTGTCGGCGAGGATGATCCAAGCATGGCGCGCGGCGTCCCAGCCCTTGACGACGTTGTTGAGCTTGGGGTTGGCGCTGCTCGCGTCGGCGCCGATCAACAGCCGCGCCGGAACCCGTGGATGCGCGGCGATCAGCCGGCGCGCCAGCGGCGCCACCGGGTCGTCGGCGCGGGCCAGGCAGAAGATGACCTCGTAATCCGGATAATCGAGCCGGAACGTCGAAGCCAGCGTCTCCTCGGCGAAATTGTCGATGCCGCAGAGCGGGCGCACGATCGTGACCGGCGGCGCATCGGCCGCCCAAGGTGCCCGGCCCGGCCGGCCTGTACACCTCGTTGCGGCAATGGCGATGCTGGCGAGGTGAAACAGGGTGGCCGTGACGCAGACCCCGGCCGCCCAGATTGCTGAAGCCATCTCCACCCATAGCGCGAAATTGATGGGCGGACACCATATAGGCCGGTCGTGTTGCCGCTCGGTGACCGCAAGATGAACGTCGTGCGGCAACAGTCATGGCACTGCCATCGCCCGACGGGGCATTGTCGCGCGCCTCGCCTCCCGCTATTCGATGCGTGGCCCCTGTGACGGAGCCGGCTGTGGCCGGTCGAACGCAAGAAGAAACGCGCGAGGTTGCCGATGACCGATACGAGGCCGTCTCCGCTGCGGCCAAGCACGCCGTCGTCGTTGACGCCGCTGGCGATCCCGATTTTCCGCGCCGTCTGGCTGGCGAGCGTTGCGTCCAATGTCGGCATCTGGCTCGGCAATGTGGGGACCGCGTGGCTGATGACCGACCTGCGGCCGACGCCGGTCATGGTGACCCTGGTGCAGACGGCGGCGAGCCTCCCGGTATTCCTGTTCGCGCTGCCGGCCGGCGTGGTCGGCGATATCGTCGACCGGCGGCGGCTTCTCGTCATGCTTCATGTCGGTTTGGTGGCGGCGACGTTGCTGCTCGCATTCTCGACCGCGCTCGGCCTGACCACCGCTGCCGTCATCCTCGTCGCCTCCTTTCTGTTCGGCACGTTGCTTGCGTTCGCCATGCCGGTATTCCAGGCCATCGTGCCCGACCTCGTGCCGCGCCATGAGCTCGCCCCGGCGGTGTCGCTCAACAGCATCGGGATCAATGTGGCGCGGGTGATCGGGCCGGCGCTCGGCGGCGCGTTGATCCTGTATTGCGGCACCGCGGCGCCATTTTTCCTCAACGGCCTCTTTTACATTGCGGTGGTCGTATTGCTGCTGCGCTGGCTGTCGCCGCTGCCGCAGGCGGCGCGCGGCGAATGGATCGTTGGCGCCGCCGTCAGCGGCCTGCGCCACACGCTGGGTGCGCCGGAAACGCGCGCCACATTGATCCGTTCCGGCGGCTACGCCTTCTGCGCCAGCCTGTACTTCTCGCTGCTGCCGCTGATCGCGCGCAATCAGGTCGGCGGCGGCGCCGGAACCTATGGGCTGCTGCTGGGCTGTCTCGGCATCGGCGGCATCGTCTCGGTGGTCTTGCTGCCGCGCTGGCGGGCCCGCTTCACCCCGAACCGGATCGCGCGGGCGGGCAGCGTCGCTTCCGCCTGCCTGCTCGCGGCCCTCGCGGCGTGCCATACGCTGTGGAGCGCGGTTCCCGTGTTGCTCGCCTCCGGTATCGCCTGGGTCGCGGTCGTCGCCACGGTCAACGTCGCCGCCCAGACGGCCTTGCCGGCCTGGGTGCGGGCCCGCGGCCTGTCGATCTTCATGATCGTGTTCAACGGCATGATGGCGCTCGGCAGCGCGGTGTGGGGCCTTGTCGCCAGCCTTGTCGGCATCCCGTCGACATTCGTTCTGTCGGCCCTATGCCTCGTCGCCTTCGACCTGCTGACCGCGCGCTGGCGCATTCCGGGCGACGACGCGCTCGCCCTCGCGGTTGCGGAGCCGATCGGACAAGAGCAGCGCGGCTGAACCCGCGACCCGGCTCAGCCGGCGCCCGCCATATCCCGCGCCAGCACGTCGCGGACCGTGTCGAGATCGAGGCTATGGGCGGCGATCAGATCGGCGCTGTCGGCGATGATCGTGTCGATGTCGCCGATCAGGCGCAGCCGCTTATAGAGGTCGGGCACGTGGATGCCCATGCTCTCGCCGATCAGCTCCATGAAGTTGATCAGCTCAAACGACACCTGCGGCTGATAGGCGATCAGCTCGCGGTGACAGGCGTGGAAGATCGACGCGAAGGTGGTCACGCCGGCCTCGGCGGCGGCGCGGAACTCGCGCTCGCGCAGTTCGGCCTTGAACTCCGGCACGACCGAGAGGTGACTGGCCTGCGTGCTGAGGATCGGCACATCGAGCTCGACGACCTCGAGGCCGGGGATCGCCCGCAGCACCCGCTTGATCGCCGCCATGACATTCGGCAGCGCCGAGCGCTCCTGCAGCGCCACGCGCTTGTTGACCGGATGCACGAACAGGCGGCCGAGGTCGTCAAGCCGCTCGGCAAAGAACTCGGCGATCGGGTTCATGTCGAAGGGCACGGTGCCGAATGTCTCGCGATAGGCAGGAAGCGCCACCTCGGCGATCTGGATCTGGCAGCTGGGGCACCATGCGACGACCCGCGAAGCGCCGGGCCGGCTCAACCGGTCGATCGTGTTGTACGAGACGCGCCCTGCGGTTTTGGCGTCGCCGCGCTTGAACTGCTGGATGCCGCAGCAGGCCGCGGTGCCGCCCATCACCTCATAGCTCACTCCCAGCGCGTCCAGCACCTCCAATACCAGCAACGCGATATGCGGTGTCTTGATGACGTTGCAGCCGGTATAGAAGACGATTTCCGGCACCCTCTCGTATTCCTCGGCGGCCCGCAGCGGCGGGCTGATGCGCGCCAGCACCTCGGGCGGCAGCTGCAGCCGCGCGATCGTGCGGGTGCTGCGCCCCATCGCGTTGAAATATTCGTTGGCCGCGCGACGCACCTTGTCGGCGCCGAGTTTTGCCTTCGCCGCGATCCGCGCCATGTTGACCATGAAGCGCGGGTTGATGCCGTAATCGCAGGCCGGAATGCACTTTCCGCTGTTCGTGCACACCTGCGCCCAGCGCTCCGCGTCCTTGGTGCCGGCGCCGCCAGCCAGCAGGTCGAGCACCCCGGTGACGATCTCGGTCGCGTCCGCCGGATCGAGCCCGGCCGGTTCGACCATCGGGCACGCCGCCACGCATTTGCCGCAGCGGGTACAGGCGTCAAGGATGTGGTCGGTCCTGTCGCGCAGGGCATCGAGAAACGATGTGCCACCGGGTTCGGCGAGAGCCATTATTATCTCCTACCAGCACAGTTGGGCTCTCTACCACAAAGCGATGCCGCGCGTCCTGATGACCGATCGGGAAACCCGGTGCGGCAACCTTCCGAAGCTGGGGAGGTGATGGCCGCGGAGCTACGCGCGGACACGGGCGAGCGTCAGCACCCCAAGACCGGCGAACACGATAGCGGCGGTGATCCGTATTGCCTTGACCGGCAGCTTGCCCGCGAGCCGGTCGCCGATGACCACGACAGGGACATTCGCGAGCATCATCCCGAGCGTCGTTCCCGCCACTACGGGATCGAACTGCTCAAACCGGGCCGCGAGACCCACGGTCGCGATCTGGGTCTTGTCGCCGATCTCGGCGAGGAAAAATGCGACCAGGGTGGACATGAAGGCGCCCGCCCGGCTGATCGCCCGCGCGTCACCCTCGTATTTGTCAGGGAAAAGCGCCCAGACCGCGACGCTCAGGAACGAAATCCCGAGTACCCAGCGCATCCACGGTCCCGCGAGAAAGCTTCCGAACAGTGTTCCGGCGAGGCCGGCGGCGGAATGGTTGGCGATTGTCGCGAACAGGATGCCGAAAATGATCGGCAGCGGCCGGTGAAACCGGGCCGCAAGGATCATCGAGAGGATTTGCGTCTTGTCGCCGATCTCGGCGAGACCGACGACCATCGTCGAGACGAGGAAGGCTTCCACGGCAGCGCCGCCATTCGGGGTCGGGTGCGAGACAACCCAGGCACCGCCGCCTCCGCCCGACCCGGTTGAGGCAGCTGATGCCAAAGGTCTCGCCAAACCGATCAGGTCTGCCTGCGCCACAGCCGTCAGGCCAAGTGTGTTGACGCAAGCCCCGCCAAGGCGGGCGGCTACTCCCCAATGACGCGCAATGCCTAGCAGGTCGCGCTCGCGCACTCAAGCGGTTGCTCGATGCGGCAGTGTCTCGGCTTGACATGTCCGCTCATTCCGGGCTCACGGCAACAGCCGGGGCAGGCCCGGAAGCCACGACTGCTTCCACGCGACCTGGTCGGACCGGCCGGAGACATGGCCGGGCCACGCACCGTTGCCTATCGACCGCTTGTGCCGGAGGCACCATGCATTAGGCGATTGGATGCGAGTCGCCAGCCTGCGCCGGAAGAGACTTTCTTCCCGTCGTTTCAAACACCAGGAAGCCGGTTTCGCCCGCCTTCCGGTTCGGCGGCATGCCGAGATGCTGTAGCGTCTCTTCCACGGTGTCGTACCAGACCCCGACCTTCATGATCTTATGGGCCTCCTCCGGCGTGGCGAGCTTGCGCCCATATTGCTCGCACAGCCGGACGGCGGCCTCGACCTGCTTCACTGAGGAAATCCGCTCCCGCTTTACATTCCACAGGTTGTCTTCGTTGCCGACGCGGATGTGCAGGCCCAGAATCAGAGCGAGCGCCGAGACCGGGATGTTGAACCGCATGCCGGTCCAGAAGGTCACGACCGCACCCTGCGGAACGCGCCGCACCATCTCCATCCAGTCGAATGGATTGTGCCCGAGCGTGCCGCCACCGTAGCCGGAGAACGCGACGTTCATGGGCCCCATATAGGCACCGGCGCGGATCAGCCGCTCGATGATCTCCAGCTGATGGACATGAGCGGGGACGAAGTAAGGCTGAATGCGGTGCTGGCGCAGGCGTTTGAGATGCTCCAGGTAAAAGGCCGGGCCCGCCTCGGCCACCATGCCCGCCCAGGCCTGCAGGACCTGCGGGTCCTCAAGGTGTGTTCCGCTGATATCGTCCTTGCTCCACATCTGAACGACATCCCAGAGCGTGGTGCCGATCGCGACCGTGACGCTGTCCGGCTTTGGATCGAGTTCGGCAAGCATATGGCGCGTGTCATTGTCGAGCCACTTCGCCTTCTGGGATTCGCCTTTCGGCGCGAACGAAATTGAGCCGCCGACCTGCAGGATCATTTTAGGCACGGCCTGGCGCAGCAGTCCGATGAAATGGTTGTACTGGTCAAAGTCGGCTGAACCGTGTCCGGTTGCAGGATCGCGCACATGAACGTGCAGCACCTGGGCGCCGGCATTCCAGCAATCTACCGCGGTCTGGACCTGCTCGTCCCAGGTGACCGGGATATCGGCATCGCCGGGCAGCCATTGCGGCCCGAACGGCGCCGCAGTGACGATAAGCGGGTGCATATTCTCTGGGAACATGGAGTCGTCAGTGAAGTGCATGCCTGCCTCCGTTTGCAGCCTTTTGTTCGGATCGCCGCTGCAACAACTTGTTTTGTTGCTCCGGCAACCTCTTACTTCGATCGATCTGGCTCGGGCGGCGGAAAGGCGGGCGGGGTGCGGTGGCCAACCGCCAAACGCATTACCCTCGGGGTCAGCAAGCGCCGTGCACCGGCACGAGCGTCGATGGCGGAATCGAACCGCTGGTTGCCGATGGTGATGACGTCATATCCCCGCTGGATCGCCTCCCGTATCGATCAAATTCATCGCCATTCTCTTTGTTAAAAGGCCGGGGACCTCGGCATCGGCCGAGTGGCGCCGCGGCCGATCGATCCTCTCCATCAAACAAATTTGTGACGTGATCTCGCTATGCAATTTCGGCAAAAGACGCAGGTTCTCGGGGCTGTTTTTTTAAGGCCTTGAAGCTGCCGGAACGGCGGCCGGCCTCCGGCGATGACGGAATTGGCGCCAGCGGCAATTGGTGTTGGCCAGGCGACCCGTGCGCCTTGTCGTGTGGCGCGGCGGAACGAAGACCCGCGTCCAGCGATCTAGGAAAGAGACGAGCCAGCATCTTCCTCGCTTGAGGTCGCCAATCATCGACAAGGAGGATAGCCTATGAAGATCGTCGTCATCGGCGGCACCGGCCTGATCGGCTCGAAGACCGTCGCCATTCTGCGCCAGGGCGGTCATGAGGTCGTCGCCGCCTCGCCCAAGAACGGGGTCAACAGCATCACCGGCGAGGGGCTCAAAGAGGCCATGGCCGGGGCGCAGGTGGTGATCGACCTGACCAATTCGCCGTCATTTGAAGACCGGGCGGTGCTGGAATTTTTCGAAGCTTCCGGGCGCAACCTTTTCCCGGCGGAGGCCGCGGCGGGCGTCCGGCATCACGTCGCGCTATCCATCGTCGGAATCGACCAGACCGACAATGGCTATTTCCGGGCCAAGGTCGCCCAAGAGAAACTGATCAAAGCCTCCGGCATCCCCTACACCATCATCCGCGCGACCCAGTTTTTGGAATTTCTCGGCGGCATCGCCGCTTCGGCTGCGGACGGAAACACGGTCAGGCTTCCGCCCGTCCTGTTCCAGCCGATCGCGGCGGACGATATTGCGCCGATCGTCGCTGACGTGGCGGTCGCCGCGCCGGAAAACGGGATCGTCGAGATCGCCGGCCCGGAACGCGCGCCATTCAACGAAATCGTCGCCCGCTATCTGAAGGCGATCGGCGACCCGCGCCAGGTCGTGCGCGACCCCGAGGCCCGATACTGGGGCGGCCGCGTCGAGGAGCGTTCGCTCGTGCCGTTGGGCGAAGCCCGCCTCGGCCGCATCGGGTTCGACGAATGGCTCCGCCGTTCACAGGCAAGGGTCTGATCGCGCATTCGTCAAACCGGGGGATGGCTCCATGAAACGCATCCTCTGCTCGCTGCTTGTCGCCGCCCTGCCGTTCGGCAGCGTGCTTGCGGCTGCGCCGACATCGAAGAACGCCAAGGTGACCCTCGTCTATCAGCACGAGCTGCCGAACGTTCCCGGTAAGAGCATCAAGGGCGCTCGTCGAATACGGCCCGGGCGGCTACTCGCCTTGTCATTACCATCCCAAGTCCGCCTTCATCTACGCGACCGTGCTTGATGGGGCGGATCCTGGTCGCTCCGT
The DNA here is from genome assembly GCA_030041385.1 of Alphaproteobacteria bacterium. Classification (GTDB taxonomy): domain Bacteria; phylum Pseudomonadota; class Alphaproteobacteria; order ATCC43930; family CGMCC-115725; genus DATARH01. The sequence goes on along the minus strand of JASHNY010000171.1, from coordinate 112,694 downwards.
TCGACTTCTAAATGAATCCCGACCGTCATTCCGGGGCGGCCCGAGCGGCCGAGCCCGGAACCCATGTTCCAGAGGCCGGTGTTCATGGGTTCCGGACTCGCCGCTGCGCGGCGCTCCGGAATGACTCGAGTGATAGGGTTCAAACATCAACCAAAAGTTGAAACGACGCCGGTTGATTTGCATCAATGCCAGGCCTGTCGGCGGGCTTCAATTGTGACGGGCCCTCCTTAAGGAGACCCACAACATGAATCGGGGACTTTCGAACGGCGCGGCCGGCGCGTGCCTCTCGATTCTCGTGGCGCTCGCCGCGCCGGAAGCCGACGCACAGAGCAAGATCGGCGCGGCGGAGGCGCATGCCATCGGCGTCGATGCTTACCTCTACCTCTACCCGCTCGTAACGATGGATATCACCCGCAAGCAATCGACCAACATCGAGCCCGGCAAGGAGATCGGCAAAGGGCCGATGAACATGTTCGCCAATGTGCCCGAATACCCGCCCGCGACCTTCCGTACCGTGGTGCGGCCGAATTTCGACACGCTTTATTCCGTCGCGTGGCTCGACCTCAGCAAGGAACCGGTGATCGTGTCGGCTCCGGACACCGGCGGCCGTTACTACATGCTGCCGATGCTCGACATGTGGACCGACGTGTTCGCCTCGCCGGGATCGCGTACGACCGGAACAGAGGCCGGCAATTTTGCCGTCGCGCCTCCTGAGTGGCGGGGCACGCTGCCCGAAGGCGTCGAGCGCATCAACGCGCCGACGCCCTATGTGTGGGTGATCGGCCGCACCAAGACCGACGGCCCGGCCGACTACGATGCCGTCCATAAGATCCAGGCGGGATACAAGGTCACGCCGCTGTCGCAGTGGGGCAAGGCGTATTCGCCGCCGCCGGTGACGATCGACCCGTCCGTAGACATGAAGACGCCGCCAAAGGTGCAGGCGGAGACCATGCCGGCAGCAAAGTTTTTTGCCTATGCCGCGGAACTGCTGAAGCGGCAGCCCCCGCACATCACCGACGAGCCGATCATCGCGCAGATGAAGCGCATCGGCCTTGAGCCGGGAAAAAGCTTCGACCTCTCGAAGCTCGATCCCGCCGTCCAATCGGCGCTCGCCAGTGCGCCCGAGGAAGCGCGGCAGCTGATGGCGTGGAAGATGCCGACGCTAGCCCGCGTCGTGAACGGCTGGTCGATCAATACCGACACGATGGGCGTCTATGGCAATTACTATCTGAAGCGGGCGCTTGTCGCGGAATTCGGGTTGGGCGCCAATCTGCCCGAAGACGCGATTTATCCGTCCAACCTTGCCGACAACACCGGCAAGCCGCTCGACGGCGCCAACCGATACACGATTCATTTCGACAAGAATAACACGCCTCCCGCGAACGCCTTCTGGTCGGTGACGCTGTATGACGCCGAAGGGTTCCCGGTGGCAAACGCGCTCAACCGGAACGCCGTCAGCAGCTGGATGCCGTTCAAATACAACGCCGACGGCTCGCTCGATCTCTACTTCCAGAACGAAAGCCCGGGTTCGGACAAGGAGGCCAATTGGCTGCCGACGCCCAAGGGGCCGTTCAACCTGCTGATGCGGATTTATTCGCCGAAGTCCGAGGTTCTGACCGGCAAGTGGAACCCGCCGCCCGTTACCAAAGTCGAGGCTGCGACCCAACGATCTGCACAGTGACTCTCGGGGCTGGGCCGATGGCTGATGATGCGCCGAGAGAGTCTGCACTTGCACCGGAGGTGGCGAGACGCTCCGGCATGCGGTGGATTGCCGGAGGCACGTTCCGGATGGGCGACGATCACGCCTATCCGGAAGAAGCGCCGGCCCACCCGGTGTCGGTCAGCGGCTTCTGGATCGATGCGTGCGCTGTCACAAACGCAGACTTTGCCGTTTTTGTCGAGGCGACAGGCTACCAGACCATCGCCGAGCGACCGCTCGATCCGGCCGCCTATTTTGGCGCCGACCCGGCATCGCTCGTCCCGGGCAGCGCGGTGTTCTTCACGCCAACCGGTCGGGTCGACATGCGGGATGTCGGCAGCCGCTGGGCCTATGTGCCGGGAGCAAACTGGCGGCATCCCGAAGGGCCCGAAAGCACTGTCGCGGGCCGCGAGGATCACCCTGTCGTCCATGTCGCCTTCGAAGATGCGGAGGCCTATGCCGCATGGGTGGGCAAGGCCTTGCCGACAGAGGCGGAATGGGAGTTCGCGGCGCGCGGCGGCCTCGATGGCGCTCCGTTCTGCTGGGGCGACGAGTTCACCCCCGACGACCGCTACATGGCCAACACTTGGCAGGGCATCTTTCCCTTTATCGACCAGGGGCTCGACGGCTTTGTCGGGCGCGCGCCAGTCGGCTCGTTTCCGCCCAACGGCTACGGCCTCTACGACATGGCCGGCAATGTCTGGGAATGGACGGGCGATTGGTATTCGGACCGTCACCCGGCAGCGGCCCGGTCTGCCTGTTGCGTACCGCGTGATCCGCGCGGCGCATCGCAAGAGCACAGCTATGCTCCATTTGGGCCGGATCTTCACATTCCGCGCAAGGTGATCAAGGGCGGCTCGTATCTCTGCGCGCCGAACTATTGCCAGCGCTACCGCCCGGCAGCTCGGCTGCCGCAGGCGATCGACACCGGCACCTGTCACATCGGCTTTCGCTGCGTCGTTCGAGCCAACCCTCCTCCCAAATCCGACGACACAGGAGAACCCTCATGAACCGGCGGGACTTGTTCCTCTCCACCGCGAAGGCGGCTCTCGCGACGGCATTCGGCAGCGCCTTGCTGCCCAAGGGGGCCAATGCGCAGGCGGCAACTGCGGGCCGTGCCGCCGCTCCCGGCCCTGCTCCAGCAGCGGCCCAAGGCACGGCCATCGGATCGCCGGCCGGGACCCGAACGATCCCGGGCGACGTGCTGCCGCCGGCCGACCTGCCGTGGGGAGGCACGATCGACCTCAACGCCGCACAATCGATGCCGTGGTGGCAGCCACGAATCGTGCCCCCAAAGGGCGCGCCCAACATCCTCTTGATCATGACCGACGATGTCGGCTTTGGTGCACCGAGCACCTTCGGCGGGGTCATTCCGACGCCGGCGCTCGACCGCATCGCGGCGAACGGGCTGCGCTACACCAATTTCCATTCCTGCGCGCTGTGCTCGCCGACCCGCGCGGCGCTGATCACCGGGCGCAACCACCATTCGGCGGGGTTCGGCGTCGTCTCCGAGCAGGCGACCGGCTATCCCGGCTACAACAGCATCATCGATAAAAACTGCACGACGATCGGGCGCATCCTGCGCGAGCACGGCTATCGCACCTCCTGGTTCGGCAAGAACCACAACACGCCAGCCTTCCAGGCAAGCCAGGCGGGACCGTTCGACCAGTGGCCGATCGGCATGGGGTTCGAATATTTCTACGGCTTTGTCGGCGGCGATACGAGCCAGTGGGAACCCAACCTGTTCCGCAACACCACGGCCATCTATCCCTATGTCGGCAAGCCGCAGTGGAACCTTGTGACGGCGATGGCGGATGACGCGATCCACTGGCTCAACCAGCTCAACGACCTCAACCCCGACCTGCCGTTCTTCTGCTACTACGTCCCCGGCGCGACCCATGCGCCGCATCATGCGACACCCGAGTGGATCAAGAAGATCAGCGACCTGCATCTCTTCGACAAGGGGTGGAATGCGGTCCGCGATCAGATCTACGAGAACCAGAAAAAGCTCGGCGTGATCCCGCAGGATGCCAAGCTGACACCTTGGCCGGATGATCTGCTGAAGCGGTGGGACACGCTGACCGCCGACGAAAAGAAACTGTTCATCCGTCAGGCGGACGTCTATGGCGCATTCCTCGCCTATACCGACTACGAGATCGGCCGGGTCATCCAGGCGGTCGCGGACCTCGGCAAGCTCGACAACACGCTGATCATCTACATCAGCGGCGACAACGGCGCCTCGGCCGAGGGTGGCCTCAACGGCACGCCGAGCGAGGTCTTGGCGTTCAACGGCGTCGAAGTCTCTGTGGCCGATCAGTTGAAATATTACTACGACGTTTGGGGCAGCAGCGAAACCTACAACCACTTCGCGGTGCCGTGGGCCTGGGCGTTCGACTCGCCCTACAAATGGACAAAGCAGATCCCGTCGTTCTTTGGCGGCACGCGGCAGGGCATGGCGATCTCGTGGCCGGCACGGATCACTGACAAGGGCGGCATCCGCTGGCAGTTTCACCATGTCGTCGACATCATGCCGACGATCCTGGAAGCGGCCGGCATTGCGGCGCCAAACATGGTCGATGGCGTCGCGCAGAAGCCGGTCGAAGGCGTCAGCATGACCTACAGTTTCGACAAGGCCGACGCCGGCAAGCCGTCGACCCATCTCACCCAGTACTTCGAGATGTTCGGCGTGCAGGGCCTTTATCATGACGGCTGGATGCTGAGCGCGGTGCCGAGGCGGCCGCCTTGGCAGATTCTCGGCAAGGCGATCGAAAACCCCGCCACCGCGTTCAAATTCGAACTCTACGATCTGCGCAACGACTGGACGCAGTTCAGCGACGTGGCGGACGTCCATCCTGACAAAATGCGTGAACTGACCGATCTGATGTTCGCCGAGTTCGCCAAGTACCAGGTGCTGCCGCTCGACACGTCGGTGGCGACGCGCGTGGTGACGCCGCGGCCATCGATGTCGGCCGGACGCCGGCTGTTCACCTATTCCGGCGAGCCGGTAACCGGCATTCCGCACGGTACGGCCCCGACTTTGCTGAACACGTCGTACACGATCACCGCCGCGATCGAGGTGCCGCAGGGCGGCGCCGAGGGGATGATCGTCACCGATGGCGGGCGGTTCGGCGGCTACGGCCTCTACCTGCTGAAAGGCAAGCCGATCTTCCTGTGGAACCTCCTCGGGCTTAAACGTGTGCGATGGGAAGGTACCGAAGCGTTGGCCCCGGGCAAGCACACGCTCGAATACGACTTCAAATATGATGGGTTGGGCTTTGCCACGCTGGCATTCAACAACTTGAGCGGCATCGGGCGGCCCGGTACCGGAACGTTCAAGATCGACGGCAAGGCGGTGTCGACGCAGACCCTGGAGCGCACCGTACCGCTTACACTTCCGATCGACGAGACGTTCGACATCGGCTCGGACACCGGCACCTCGATAGACGACCACGACTACCAGGTGCCGTTCGCCTTCACCGGCAAGATCACCAAGCTGACGGTCTCGGTCGAGCCGCCGAAACTGACGTCGGAAGACGAGCAAAAGCTGAGGGAGGCCTACCGTGCGGCTCAGGACGCAAACTGACGCCGACGCCTTGCCGGATGGAGAGGGCGGCGGGTCATGGTGGGACACGCTTCGGGATCGGGCGCTCACCACCATGCTCGGGTTGTTGTGCCTGATCGTCTTTCTGGCCGCTCCACTGGTCGCAACGGGCAGCACCGAGGCGCGGGTGGCGCTCGAGGTGATGCTCCTTGCGTTAAGTGTTCTGGTCGTCCTGATTTCCCGCACCCGGCTGATCGCCGGTATCGCCGCGGGCGCGATGCTGGTGGCACTGGCCGGCTCGCTCTGCAACTTCTTCCTCCCGTCGCCATCGCTTTTCTTGTCGGCGCAAATCGGCATGCTGACCGGGTCAATTATTGCTGCATATCTGATCGGTTCGGCCGTATTCGCGCCGGGAGAAGTGACCCCCCACCGGGTGCTCGGCGCCATCGTGCTGTATTTGGATCTCGGGGTGACTTTCAGTGGCGCGTACAGACTGGCCTGGAACCTGCTGCCGACGGCGCTGGGCGGTATTCCAGTCGGCACGCCATCATGGCAGGCGGCCGGGACGATCCTTTATTTCAGCTTTGTCACGCTGACATCGGTCGGCTACGGCGACGTTGTTCCGATCCATCCTATCGTTCGCTCCCTGGCCAATCTGGAGGCTATAATCGGCCAGCTTTTCCCGGCCACGTTGCTGGCTCGCCTCGTCACGCTCGAGCTCACGCGGCGCCGGCTCTGACCGATCGGTCTTTTGATCCAGGTCAAGGCCGTTTGCGCGCAACGGCCTTTGATTAGCTGCTGCAAGGGGCGCCGCCGATTTTTACATCCAAGCGACGCTCAAGGTGGTGTTATTGCGCAACTCAGGCTTCGCCGTCACTCAGGGAATACCCGTATAGTGGCCCCACAGCTCACTCAATTGCCGCTTGTTCTGGCCCTGGTGGCGAGCCTGGTCGCGCTGTTCGGCAGCGCCGAGCTCGGCCGACATTTGGGTGCCCGCGCGAGCCGCCGCGGCGCCGACCCCTCGTCTACGTTGGAAGCGGCGATGCTGGGGCTGCTCGCACTGATGATCGGATTTACGTTTTCAATTGCGCTGGCGCGCTACGAGGCGCGGCGCGACGCCGTATTGAACGAGGCGAATTCCATCGGAACAACAGCGCTTCGTGCCGTTCTTTTGCCGGCGCCGCATGACAAGCGTGTCCTCGGACTATTGCGCGACTACCTGCAGGTGCGTCTTGATCTGGCACCCCGAACTACAACGCCTGATCGCCTGTCCGCCGCTGTTGCACGCTCCGATGCAATTCAGAAATCGCTATGGCAAGAGGTCAAGGCCATTGCCGCCGAAAACCAGAATATGGTTCCGGTCGGAGTTTTCATCACGACTTTGAATGAAATGATTGACAATCAGGAAAATAATTTAATTGCAGCACAAAGCCACCTACCAATCATCGTTCTCGCGGTGCTGTATGCGATGGCAATCTCCGCAATATTTCTTTCGGGGTACAATAGAGGTGTGCAGAATCTGAGGACACGTCTGCCGATCTATATAATGGCAGCTGCCGTATCGGTAATCTTTCTTCTGATACAGGACCTCAACCGGCCGAGCAGCGGCTATATCACGATCGACATTAAGCCGATGTCGGATGTCGCGGCCAGCTTTCCACAACCCTAGTGGTTGGGAATCTGACATTTGAAACCCGTCACTTGCGTCATTCCGGAGCGCCGCGCAGCTCGGCCCTGTGGGCCGCCCCGGAATGACGGTCGGGATTCATTCGTCTGAATTGGACCGCTAGCAGGGCTGTTGCCGGGATCCGCAGCTTGGATTGAGCCAGAGCCCAAAGCCGACCACGAAGAAGCTTCGGAGGAAATCCCCGTGTCCGCCCCCGTGGCCTTTGAGATCGTCGTTGGGTTCGCAATGTTTGCGCTTGTTTTCGTGCCGCTGGAGCGGTGGTTTGCACTCTATCTCCGGCAGCCCGTGTTTCGTCCCGGATGGCTCACCGATGTCACCTACTACATTGCCGGCTGTTTCGTCGGCAAATTTTCGGATGGCCTCAGCCTGTCGGCGATGCTGCTCATGCGCCAGATCACCGGGGTCGATACAGGGGCTGCTGTGGCGGCGCAACCGGCCTGGCTTCAATTCATTGAAGTTTTGCTGGTAAGCGACTTTATCGCCTATTGGTATCACCGCTTGATCCACAGGTTTTCATGGCTGTGGCGGTTCCATAAAGTTCATCACTGCTCGCCGCGGCTGGATTGGCTGGCGAATGTCCGGCTCCATCCGCTCGACAAGATAGCCGGCGATTGCGCTCAATTTGTGCCGATCTTCTTCCTCGGCTTCTCTGCCGCACCGCTTGTCGCATACACGATTGTCCTGGGGTTCCAAGGGTTCTTGAATCACGCAAACGTCAAGATCAGCTTCGGTCCACTGCGCTGGGTGGTTGCGAGCCCGGCATTTCATCATTGGCATCACTGCAATGATAGCGAAACCTACAACAAAAATTTTGCACCCCATCTGGTGATTTTCGACCTTTTATTTGGAACGTTCTTCCTGCCGGCCGATCGGTCGATGCCCGTGCGTTATGGCCTGCGGGAAGCGGCGCCAGCCACGTTTTGGCGACAAATCATTTATCCTTTCGAACACTCGCAATAGCCCGGCGCCTTGCCCACCACTCCGCCAGCCTTGGCCGCTTTATGATGTGATCGACGCAAGCCCCGAGGTGCCGAGGGCGCCGAGGATCACGACCAGCCACGGCGGCACGGCCCACATCGTCAACAGCAGGAACGCCACAACCGCCACGGCAAAATCAGCCGGGGAGTGGATCGCGCTGGTCCAGACGGGGTTGTAGAGTGCCGCCAGCAAAAGCCCGACCACGGCGGCGTTTACGCCCTTCAGCACCGATCGCATCGCCGGGTGCTGGCGGAACCAGTTCCACAGGTGGAGCGGCCCGATGGCGAGGAAGAACGACGGCAGAAAGATGCCGATCAGGCAGATTGCCCCGCCAAGCCAGCCGTTCGGTGCCGGCCGCATGACCGTGCCCAGGTACGCCGAGAAAGTGAACAGCGGCCCCGGCACTGCCTGCGCCGCTCCGTAGCCAGCCAGGAACGTGTCGTTGCTGACCCAGCCGCGCGGAACGACGGTAGCCTGCAGCAAGGGCAGCACAACATGGCCGCCGCCGAAAACCAGCGAACCGGATCGATAGAAGCCGTTAAAAATATCCAGGACATGATTGTTGGTGGCGGCAACTGCGACCGGCAGTCCGATCAGAAACCCGAAGAACAGAACAATCGAGAGCGTGGACCACCAACGGCTGATCCGGACCGGCAGCGGGATCAGCGGCACAATTTCGCCCGGCAAGAGGCGCCATCCGATCAGACCGCCGACCACGATTGCGCCGACCTGGCCGATCGTTGACGGCACCGCGAGCGCGAGCGCCGCCGCCGCCACCGCGATTGTTGCCCGCTCGCGGTCGGGGCAGAGGTTTCGTGCCATCCCCCAGACCGCCTGCGCGACGACGGCGACGGCGACGATCTTCAGCCCGTGCAGCCATGCGGCGCCGCCAAGATGGCCGAATGCGCTCACCCCATATCCAAACAGGATCAGCGCCAATGCCGACGGCAAGGTAAAGCCGATCCACGCGGCGAGCGCGCCCGGAATGCCCGCGCGCAACACCCCGATGGTGATGCCGACCTTGCTGCTCGCCGGCCCCGGAAGAAACTGGCTCAGGGCCACGACATCGGCATAGTGCGTTTCGCCCAGCCAGCCTCGCTTTTCGACGAATTCGGTACGGAAGAAACCGAGATGGGCTATCGGCCCGCCAAAGCACGTCAGCCCGAGCCTGGTGAAAATCCGTAAGACCTCGAACGGCGAACCGGGCTTGCCGGCCGTCTCGGCCGCTTCGCCGACCGCAGTCATCGACCCCTCCGTGCTCCTTGGGACACTGGCCGCGCCTGCAATCATTTCGATAATCGATATTGGCTTTCGATACTGTTAATCGTCAAGTCCGGCCGCATCCGCCGCCACGGTATTGAGGTCCAAAAAAGCCGCCGCGCTTCTACAGAACAAGGCGGGAATTCCGCGCACGCCGAGGGCGAGGGCCGCGAAGGTCGGTTATGGGGTATTTTCAGGCCTTGAGCATCCGATCCCCGCAAGCTGAAGCTGACCGCGGGGTCGCCATGCGCGCGCAGGGATTCGGCCGATGCCGTTGCAGAACCGGGTAACCCCCTTTGGCGATATCCTCGCGATAGCGCAGCGGGGCCGCTTTACCGGCAACCGCGGGATTATCCACGACCCGGCCACCAAAGCGTTGCTCCGGAGGCGCTGGACGACCAAGGCGTGGCTGATTTGCGTTCTCGATTACAAAGGCCGGCGCCGCAGCGTCATGGGCGGCAGAAGCTGGACTGAGCTGTTCTTTCTGGATGAGGCGGTCGCGCTCGCCGCCGGTCACCGCCCGTGCTTTTTCTGTCGCCGCCGGGATGCCGAAGCATTTCGCGCCGCCTGGGCCGACGCGAGGCAGGGGAGGGTGCCGTCGGCGCGCGAAATCGATGCGGTATTGCACGCAGAGCGGCTGGACCGCGGCCGCAAGCGAGTCCATCCGCTACCCGTACCGGTCGGCGAGCTGCCGGACGGCGCGGTGATTACCGCCGCCGGTGAGGCCTACACCCTGGCGCACGGCCGCGCGTTCCGCTGGACCGAGCAGGGATACGAGGCCGCGCAACAAATCCCTCGCGTCGCCGCCCTCTTGACCCCGCCGTCCACTTTGCGCGCCATGCGCGCCGGCTATCGGCCGATATTGCATCCCGATCTTGAAGTCAGCGATGTCTGATCTGTTTTGCGCCGCGCCGCGGGGTGACGGAAACGGAGCATCGGGGTCGGCCGGTCTCGCCAGTGCGGCTATGCTTCCAGCCCCGGCTCCCGAGACCACGACAACCGGCGCTGAATCAGCGAAACGCCGAAGTCAAGGATGACGGCCAGCAACGCCATCAGCGCCAGAACCGCAAACGAGGCCGCGATGGCAAACTGGTTGGTATATTGCACCAGAAGTTGCCCCAAACCTTCGTGAGCGGCGACAATCTCCGAAACGACGACGCCCAAGACCGAATAAACCGCACCCAGCCGCAGTCCCGCCACGATGGTCGGCATCGCGTGCGGCAGTTCCACCATGCGGAACCTTTGCCATTTCGACATCCCGAGCGAGCGAGACAGAAACTCGATATCGGGGTCGACACTGAGAATCCCAACCATCGTGTTATAGAGAAGCACGAAGAAAACGATGGTCACGGCCACTGTGATCTTCGGCAGGGCCCCCAGACCGAACCACATGATAAAGATCGGCGCGAAGGCCGGGCGCGGGAACGCGTTGAAAATCGTCAGGTAGGGGCGCATTGCCCGCCGCAATACCGGCATATGAGCCAGCACGATTCCCCAGCCGATGCCGAGAAGCGCCCCGGCGACGAGCCCACCCAGCGCGGCGGAAAAGGTTGCCAACATCCCGCTCCACGTCTCCGGCATGTTCAGCAACGACCACAGCGCCGCCGCTACGTCCTGCGGGTCGCTGATGAAAATCGGCTTGACGAGCCCCGTTAGGTACGCGAGCTCCCACGCGCCGAGGAAGACTACCAGAATGCCTGCCCCGATGAGTTTGACCAGCGCTGAATCACGTCTTTTCTTGCGCTGTCTTGCGTCGATCAGCACCCGGTCGAAATTGTCGATGACAGTCGCATGCACGCCAGTGTCGAACAGTTGCACGAGCGCCCCTCGGACCGTTATGTGTCGCTTTCCATGCCGTGCACCTCGTGCCGCAGACGGCTCACCAGCCCCCCGTAATAGGCCTCGAAGCCATCATTGGAGAACGGGGCGTCGAGATCCCGCGGTCGGGGCGTCTCGATGCAGACGTCGGCAACGATCCGCCCGGGCCGCCTGCTCATGAGGACGATGCGGTCACCCAGGAGGATCGCCTCGGAGAGATCGTGAGTCACGAAAATGACGGTCGGCCGGTCGGTCTCCCACAGCGAGACGAATTCCTTCTGCACAAGAACCCGCGTCTGGGCGTCGAGCGCCGCGAACGGCTCGTCCATCAGGATGCAGGTCGGCTTTAACGCCAATGTGCGCGCGATCGCCACTCTTTGCCGCATGCCTTGCGACAGACGGCGGATGCTCGATCCTTCAAACCCTGCCAGTCCGACCCGGCGCAGCCATTCGGTGGCGATTTCGCGGCGCTCCGGTCGCGCCATGCCGCGCACCGCGAGGCCGAGTTCGACATTCTCGCGTGCTGTCAGCCACGGCAGCAGGGCGTCGCGAGCGAGCATGTAAGCGGTCTCGGAGGAGGTCGATCGCACCGGCCTGCCGCCCAGCGTGACGCGGCCTTCGCAGGGGTGCACCAGCCCGGCCACCATGCCGAGCAACGTCGTCTTCCCGCAGCCGGACGGGCCGACCAGGCACACAAATTCCCCCGGGTTTACCTCGAGATCGACATCCCAGATCGCGTGAACGACGCGTTCGCCATGCATAAAGCCGTGCCGGATCCCGGATAACGACACGTGCACACCGCGCGGCGGTGCGGCCGGCAGCGCTGTTGTGTTGACGACCGGACCATCGACGGCTCCAACGGCGTAGGTCACGGACGCTACCTCACGGAAAACGCGGCACGACGCAATGCTAGTTGCCTGCACGCGCCGCCGGTATCACAACGCGATCGTAGGTGACTTTTTGCGGCGCGGGGACGATGCCGAGTTCGGTGCCCGCATCGAGCAAGGCCTTGTAGCTCGCCGGCGCCACCTTGAAGCCCGCGGGTGTGCTTTGAAAATACGTGTGCCACATCTGCGGCACGATCGATTTGGCCAGCGTCGGATGCTGGCCATTGAAGACATGCTTGTTCAGAAGTGTGGCTGCCTGGTCCGGGTGCGCATGAATCCATGCCAGCGCATCCTGCTCCGCCGCCAGCCACCGCGCAACAACCCCCGGATCCTTCGCCGCGAGCGACGCGGAGACCGCAAAGGCAATGAACGGGATTCCCCGCACCGAGGCCGGCAGCCCGGGGTCTTGCGTCGTGAGATAGAGGCGCGCGCCCGTCTGCCGCTCGATTATGGCGTTTCCGGCCAACGCGAATGAGACAAAGGCGTCGATGCGCCCGGCATCGAGCTGTCCGATCGCCGCTTCCTGTTGGCCGATGCCGATGCGCGTTACGTCTGAGGCCGCGAGGTGCCCGGTCTTGAGCAATAGCAGAAGCGCATGATCGGTTCCGGCGCCGATACCCGAAACGCCGATCCTTTTGCCCTTGAGCGCCGCGATCTTCTCGCCGAGCGGCGCATTGGCGTTCGGCCATTGATCGCGCTTAGAGACAAGGACCCAGTAGCTGAGCGCAGGGGCGAGTACGCCCGCCATCCTGATGCCATAGCCTTGAGCCGCGGCGCCCAGGATGATCAGCGGATCGGTCGCCCAGCCGTCGACAGTTCCGGCGAGCATCAACTGCGCGGCAGCGGCGCCGTTTGACGGGGTCACAAACTTGATATCGAGGCCATGCTTGGCGCCAAAACCTTCATCCTTGGCGACGTAATCCGCGAGATACGCCTCGCTTTGGAACACGGCGATGGTAAACGGCCGCTGGTCTGGTGTGGCAGCGCCGGCGCTCCGGCAGAGAGCCACCAGACAAAGGATGGCCGTGAGCCGGAATGCCACGACGAGCGTACCGCAACGAGCCTTCATGGCTTTCCCCCCTGACCGGCCCTTCAAAGGGTCGGCGATCGTTGTGTTCGATTAGAGCGTGGCCCGTTTTGTTGAAACACCTTTACCCTTCGTCACGCCCGGACTTGATCCGGGCATCTGCGAAACGTGTTGGCCCGCATGACTGGTGTCCCAGATTGGCCGGGTCACCCCCGCACGGCCGCCCTGCGGGCGTTCCGGGGGCGGCCATGACGATTGAGGCGATCCGATCGGATACCGCTCATGTCGAGGGCGTCCCGTGTCAGGCCTTGTAGAAGGGCCGGTCGCCGCAAATCGTCACGCGATGGGCAAACCGGGTGAGCGGGTAATAGTCCCACACCGCATGATGGATCGCGGCACGATTGTCCCAGAACGCCACCGATCCCGCCTGCCATTTGAAACGGCACTGGAATTCCGGCGTCTCCGCGTGATCGTTCAGCATCGCCAGCAGCGGGTCGCTTTCGCTGCGGTTCAGCTCCTTGATATGTGTGGTGAAACCGCGATTGACGTAGAGCGCCTTGCGCCCCGTCTCCGGATGGGTGCGGACGACCGGATGCTCCGAGCGTGGGAACACCTTGCCGGGGTCGTTGGCGGCATAGTTGTAGCGTCCGCGAAAGACGTGCTCGCCATCGTGCACGGCGGTCAACCCTTCGAGAAAGCGCTTCATGGGCTCCGATAACGTCTCATAGGCCAGATACATATTGGCGAACATCGTATCGCCGCCGCCATTGCTCGGCGGCTGATGCATATAGAGAATCGAGCCCAGGGGCGGCTCGGCATCGCATGAAACATCGGAATGCCACACTTCGCCGGCTACCCGTTTCGAATTTTCGTCGGCCTTGATGACCAGGATCTCCGGATGGTTTTCGAGGCTCGGTGCGGCCGGGTGAATGTGCAGCTTGCCAAAGTGGCGACCGAAGTCCTTATGCTGCTCGGGCGTCATCTTCTGGTCTCGGAAAAAGATGACCAGGTGTTGAAGCAGGGCTTCGTGGATCTCATCGATCTGCCGATTGCTGATTGCGCCCCCGAGATCAACGCCGAAGATTTCCGCTCCGATCGTCGGGGTCAGGGAACGCACCTCTATCGACTGATAAGCCATGAGCTTCCTCCCGAGCCTGGGATCTCGGCGCGGCACGCTAAACGGCGGCATTGACGCTTGTCAACGGAATCTTCTGAGATTATGGTGCCAATATTGGCGCCAATAATACGGGAAACAGGCCTATGCCCGCCCGTCCCTTCGACGACGGCACCCCAGAGGCTGCCGAGACGCGGGATCGGTTTTCTGCGCCGGCCCGCGTCAGGGTCGGCGTCAAGGAAATCGCCCAACGGCTGCGCGAGCGCATCGCCAGCCATGCCATCCCGCCGGGAACGCGTTTGCGCGAATGGGACGTCGCCGCCGATTTCGCAGTGCCGCGACTGTCGGCGCGGGAGGCGCTCGACGCGTTGACGCATCTTGGATTTGTGGAGCGCCAGCGAAACCGCGGCATCATTGTCTGCCGACGGGAGCTTCCGGAGATTCTGCAGCTGTTCGAGATGCGCGAGGTCAACGAAGGGTTGTGTGCCCGGCGCGCGGCGCGCAATGCTTCCCCCGAAAGCTGGGACCCCCTGATCGAGCTGTTCGGCGCGCCGATGCAGGACATCGTCGAGCGCAAGGACCTTCACGCCTTTTCCCACTACTACGAGCAGTTTCGTCACCGCCTGATGGACACGGCAGATTCTCCGGCCCTCACCGAGTTGTTACAGCGGCTGAACGACCTGACGATCGTTTATGGCCGCCGCGTTCTATTGGTTTCTGACCGCACCCAGCACGCACTGCACGACCACCGCGCCGTCCTCGCGGCATTGCGGCGCGGCGATGCCGAAGCGGCCGAGGACCTTCGCCGGGCGACCATCGCGAACGTGCGCGCCGCCGTCGAGCGGTATTATCCGTTCATTTCCTGACCGGCCTTCAGACGGCGCGGCAACCGCCCGTTTTTGGAAGGTGCCCGTGGGGTCGGGTAGGTGGGCAAAGGCGGGATCGATGATTGTGTTACCGTTCTCGCGGATCGGGGAATAGGACGATCGCCGAATGGCCGTCTCGATGATCCCGCTGACACACGATCACGCTCGACCAAGATTCTTCATGAGAACTCTCATCGCTTTGCCTGATACCGGGACGGACGGGTGATGGGAAAGATCTCGCGGGCATACTCGCGGAGCATCTCGCAGTAGGCGACAGCATAGCGCGGCAGCGGACGGCGCCGGTCGCTCAACATGGCGAGCGGCTCGCGCAACGGTTTGCCACGGTAAACTATGCGGAGAATTCTCAAATGATAACGATCGGCTTGCAGCTGCGAGGGAATGATTGCCACCCCGTGGCCGGCTTCCGCCAATGCCAAGACGGTGTGTGGCGCGCGGCTTGCCAGTCGGATGTTCGGCGTGATCCCCGCGAGTCTGCAGGCGGCATCGAAGGCACGGCGGACCATGTAGTCGGAATTTAGCAGCAACAGCGGCAGCGCCGTGAGCTGGCTGATCTCGATTGCTGTGCCCCTGGCGAGGACCAGCGATGGCTGGCTGGCCGCGAGCAATTCGACCGATCCAAACGGCAGACTCGCGAAACGCGGGTCGTCCGGCTCGATGGCATGGAGCAAGTTCTGCGCAAGGTGAATCTCGCCGCGTTCGAGCATCGCCAAGCTCTCGTGCCCGGCGGCTTCAATGACCTTCACCTCGACATTGGGAAAACGTTGCGCGTAACGGTGCAGAAATTGCGACAGCACGCTTTCGATATGCTGCGGCGAGGCGGCTACGATCAGTGTGCCTGTGTCACCTGTCCGGAGAAGCTGCGCGCGCTCGCTGATTGCGGTCGCGTAGTTCAAAAGACCGCGACAATCCCCCAGAAACTGTTCTCCTTCGCTCGTCAACAAGAGGCGGCGCCCCACCCGATCAAAGAGTCTTAAGCCGAGTTCGCGTTCGAGGTCGCTGATTTGGCGGGATAATGCCGGCTGCGCAATGTGCAACTGCTGCGCCGCCTTTGAGACGGTTCCCAGCTGAGCCACGGTGACAAATGTCCGCACTCGCCGCAGGTCCATGCAGTTTTCTTATGCCGGATCGGCATGCATAACCAGCGTAATTTTATATTGGACGCATCGAACGCTATCGGCGGGAAATGGCTCGTAAGTTTCGCCGGAAATGGCATGTGTTCCGACTGAGCGAAGGGAGACATCCATGAAATTTCGTTACGTTGCCGCGGCGTCGCGTCAGTCGGCACGGCAATCAAGTCGAGCCATCCTCGGTGTTCTTCTTGCTTGCTCGCTTTGCGCAATGACCGCGACCGCTCGTGGGGCCGAGATCAAGGTCATGAGCGACAGTCCGCTCAAGCCTGCATTGGTGAAGGTTGTCGATCTTTATCGCCAGCAGACGCATAACAAAGTCAGTTTGGTGTTCGACCCGTCGCCCGTCGTAAAGAAAAGGATCGAAGACGGGGAGTTGGCAGACGTCGTGATTGTTCAGCCTGACTTCGCCGGCGAACTTACGAAATCGGGCCGAGTGAGCGCCGGCGATAGACCGATCATCGGCCATGTCGGCGTCGGGCTCGGGAACCGCAAGGACAGTCCGGCACACGACATTTCGACGCCCGAAAAGTTCAAGAATACCCTGCTCGGCGCCGACATGCTTGTCTTCAACAACGTCGCATCGGGAAATGCCTTCGAGAAAGTCCTTGAGCGACTGGGGATCGCCGCAACGCTCAAGCCCAAGATCGTGCGCACCTCGGCGCTTGGTATTTTTGAACCCGTGTTGAAGGGCCACGACAACGATATGGTGGCGGGTACGATACCGCTCATTGCGACGACGCCCGGCATAAAGCTTCTGGGTCCTCTGCCGGGCGATTTCCAAAGCTATCTCACCTACACCGCCGTGCTCATGGCAAAGACCTCGCAACGCGATACCGCCGAAGGCTTCATCAAGTTCTTGGTGTCACCAAAGGCTAAAGGCGCTTTCGCGGCAAACGGCGTTAATTGAACCGATTAAGTTCGGCCTCATGGAACCCTTCAAAGGCCACCCGAATTTGCGATGTACATTCCAGCGACGGTGGGCCCGGCAGGATTCGAACCTGCGACAACGCCGTTATGAGCGGCGCGTTCTGACCAGCTGAACTACGGGCCCGCCTATCGCGGTGCAATCGCTCGGGCGCGCCGCGGCGCCGTTGCGACCCCTCTTATCGCGTGACTGGCCGGGGCGAGTCCACTGCCGAGATATTCCCGCCTGCGTCCACTATCGCGGTGTTGCGGCCGTCCGGATCGCCCGCCAGACCCGCTCGGGCGTCGCCGGCATCTCGATATGGCGCACGCCGAATTCGGCAAGTGCATCGACGATGGCGTTGACCACCACGGCGAGCGCCGGCGTGGTGCCGCCCTCGCCGCCGGAGCGCACGCCGAGCCGGTTGGTCGGCGACGGCACCTCGCTGAGTTCGGTCGCCAGCGCCGGCAGCGTGTCGGCGCGCGGCATCGCGTAATCCATGAAGCTGGCGGCCAGCAATTGGCCCGTCTCGGCGTCGTAATGGCTGTGTTCGAGCAGGGCCTGGCCGACCCCCTGGGCGATGCCGCCGTGGGTCTGGCCATGCAATATCATCGGGTTGATCGCGCGGCCGACATCATCGACCGCGGCGTAGCCGACGATCTCGACCCGCCCGGTCTCGGCATCGACCTCGACCTCGCAGACCTGGGCGCCATAGGGGAAGCTGGCGACGGGCAGAATCTGGTCCGAGATCGCGGCGAGCTTGCCGCGCAATTCTGCGGGCAGGTCCTGCCGCGTCGCTGCGGCCCGGGCGATATCGAAAATGCCGACCTGGCGGTCGGTGCCGGAGACCCGGTAGCGGCCGTCGGCGAACTCGATATCGGCCTCGCTCGTCTCGAACAACAGGCCGGCGATGCGCCGGCCCTTGGCGATGATATCGTCCGTCGCCTGGCCGATGATCGTCGTCGCCAGTTTCATCGAGCGGCCGGAATGCGAGCCGCCGCCGGCCGCGACCCGCGCGGTGTCGTGGGCGACGTAGTCGATGCACTCGAACGGCACGCCGAGCCATTCGGTGACGAGCTGGGCAAAGCTGGTTTCGTGGCCCTGGCCCGACGACATCGTGCCCATCACCAGTTCGACCCGGCCGTCGGGCCGCACCGTGATCTCGGTGCGCTCGCGCGGCGCGCCGCTGGTGATCTCGACATAATTGGCGATGCCGATGCCGCGGTATTTGCTTCGCCGCCGCGCCGCTTCGCGCCGGGTCGGGAAACCGGCCCAATCGGCCAGCTTCAGCGCCATGTTCATCGCCTCGGCATAATGGCCGCTGTCATAGGTGATGCCGAGCGGGTTGGCGTAGGGCTGCGCGCCGGGCGCGATCAGGTTCCGGCGGCGCAATTCGACCGGGTCGAACCCCATCTCGTCAGCGGCGATGTCGATCAGGCGCTCGATGACAAAGATCACCTCGGGCCGGCCGGCGCTGCGGTAGGGTGTCGTCGAGACCGTATTGGTGACGGCGCCGCGGCCACGGAAATACCCGGCCGGGATGTCATAGACGCTGGAGACGAGGCCGATCCCCTTCTGCAACGACACGAACGAGGCGGCATGCCCGCCGAGATTGCTGAGGTTGTTGCCGCGAACCGCGAGAAACCGGCCCTCCGAATCGAGCGCCAACTCGGCTTCGACCTTGAGGTCGCGGCCCTGGTAGTCGCTGAGAAACGATTCGCTGCGCTCGCAGGTCCACTTGACCGGACGGCCGGTGCGGCGCGCGGCCCAGGCGAGCACGGCATATTCGGGATAGAAGAAATTGCGGGTGCCGAAATTGCCGCCCATGTCCTGGCACACGCAGCGCACCTGTTCCGCCGGCACTCCAAGCACCTGGGCGAGGTCGAGCCGCACCTTGGCGACGCCGCGGCCGCTGCCGGTATGGAGGGTGTAGCGCCCGGTCGCCGCGTCGTATTCGGCGATGTTGGTGCGCGGTTCCATCGGCACGCCGGTGACGCGCTGGACCCACGTGTCGAGGCGGGCGACGTGGGCGGAGCGAGCGAAAGCCGCGGCGGTCGCGGCCGCGTCGCCGACTTCGAGATCGATGCACAGATTGTCGGGCGCCTCGTGCCACAGCCGCGGCGCGCCCGGCCTCACCGCGTCGGCGACATGGGTCACCGCCGGCAGCGGCTCGTAGGAAACGTCGAGGAGCTCGGCCGCATCCTTGGCAGCGGCGATCGTTTCGGCGACGACGATCGCCACCGGCTCGCCGGCATAGCGCACTTTGTCTGTGGGCAGCGGGTAGTGCGTCGTGGCGATCGGCGGGGCGTTCAATCGCACGGCAACATCGGGCGCGCGCATCAGCCCGGCATTGTGCGGGATCGGCCCGAGTCCGTCGGCGCGGTAATCGGCCCCGGTCAATACCGCGAGAACGCCGGGCGCCGCCAGCGCCGCCGCCGCGTCGATCGCGGCGAGGCGCGCATGCGGGTGCGGCGAGCGCACGAACACGGCATGGACCATGCCGGGCAGAGCGAGATCATCGACGTAGCGGCCGCGGCCCGTGGTCAGCCGCAAATCCTCCTTGCGGCGAACCGGCGCGCCGATGCCGTTCGGGACGCGCGCTTTCCCTGGATCGTTCATTCCCGATCCGCCTCCATCGCGACGAGGCCAAGCCGGCGGAACAGGGCGCGGTCATGCTCGACGGCGGGGTTCGCCGTGGTCAACAGCCGGTCGCCGGCAAAGATCGAGTTGGCCCCGGCGAGAAAGCACAAGGCCTGCAACTCGTCGCTCATCTCCTCGCGCCCGGCGGAAAGCCGCACCACCGAGCGCGGCATGGCGATGCGCGCGGCGGCGACCGTGCGCACGAACTCGAACGGGTCGAGCCGCCCTGTGCCGGCGAGCGGCGTTCCCTCCACCTGCACCAGGAAATTGATCGGCACGCTCTCCGGCGGCTCCGGCAGGCTGGCGAGCGCGGCGATCAACCCGATTCGGTCCTCGCGGCTTTCGCCCATGCCGATGATCCCGCCGCAGCAGACATGGATGCCGGCGTCGCGCACATGGCCAAGCGTGTCGAGCCGGTCCCGGTAATCGCGGGTGGTAATGATCTCCCCGTAGAACTCGGGCGAGGTGTCGAGGTTGTGGTTGTAGTAGTCGAGGCCCGCTTCCTTGAGCCGCGCCGCCTGCACCGCCGACAGCATGCCGAGCGTGGCACAGCTTTCAAGGCCGAGCGCCTTGACCCCGGCGACCATCGCGCAGACGCGGTCGAGGTCGCGATCGTTCGGCGCCCGCCACGCCGCGCCCATGCAGAAGCGGCTGGCGCCGTTCGCCTTCGCCGCCCGCGCCGCGCTCAACACCTCGTCGAGCGCCATCAGCTTGCCGGCAGCGATTCCGGTTTCGTAATGCAGGCTTTGCGGGCAATAGGCGCAATCTTCCGGGCAACCGCCGGTCTTGATCGACAGCAAGGTCGATACCTGCACCGCGCACGGATCGAAATGGCGGCGGTGGACCGTCTGTGCCCGAAAGATCAGGTCGGGGAAGGGAAGGGCGAACAGCGCCGCCACCTCGTCCCGCGACCAGAAACGGGGCGCGGTCGCGGCTGCTTCGGCAGGCACGGGTATGGCCGTCATCGTGCGCGGATAATACGGGCAACCGCGCGCGGCGCCAGTAGCGATGGCGCCGCGGTCAAAATTCCTTGGCGAGGGTCAGGAACGCGGACAGCCGCGGCCCGTACTGGTTGGCAAAGACGCCGACCCCGGTCTGGCTGCGCAGCAGGTAGACCTCGTCGAACATGTTGACGACGGTGAGCCGCACCGTTATCGGGCCGCCGAGGGCGTTGCGAAAGCGGTGTGTGACGCTGAAATTGACCTGTTCGTAAGAGGGCACGGTTTCGCCGTTGTACTCAAGGTCCTTGGCCGGCTGGCTGCGGAGGCCCGAGCCAGCGAGCATGTCGACCGCGAACCGCGTGCCGCGCCACGTGTATGCGACACCGCCCGAGGCGGTGTAGAGCTGGCTGTGGTCGGTGTTAACGAGCTCGCTGTCGGCCGAGGCGAGTTCCGCCGGGGTAAAATTGAACTGCGCCGAGTTGATGCCCTTGGCCTTCTGCTTGGCGACCGCCAGATTGCCGTAGAAGTCGAAGGCGCCGCGCGTATAGCTGGTCGTCAGCTCGACGCCCTGGTTGATGCCCAAATCGTAATTGAACGGGGTCAGCACGACGGGCGCCCCGAACTGCCCCTCGTCGATCAGATTGCGCGCGTATTTGTAGTAGATATCGATCCCCGCCTCGAGGCCCGGCAGCACGCCTTGCGTCACGCCGGCATCGAGATATTGCGCTCGCTCGTTCTTCATCTCGCCGTTCGTCATGACGGCCGGCTCGGCGCTGGTGCCCGAATAAAGCGCCAGGTTCTCGGTCGAGACCAGTTCCTGCGGCGGCGGGGTGAAATAGCTGGCGTAGCCGGCGTGGACCGTCGTCGACGGCGTCGCGGCCCATACCAGGTTGAGCCGCGGGCTGATCTGGCTGCCCGTGGTATAGCCGTTGACGACATCGAACCGGGCGCCGTAGTTGGCCGTGACGTTGTTCAGGATCCTCCACTCGTCTTGCACATAGGCGCTATAGGTGAAGCTGGTTTTGGCGCTGCTCGCCGCGATATCGGTTGTTGAGGTCGCGTAGATCGGGTTGCCGGCGGCGTCGGTGCCGGTTTGATCGAGCACGACCGAGTTGGTGTCGCTGGTCACATGCTCTTCGGTCACGAGGATGCCGCCGCGCAGCGTGTGCGCCGGGTTGAGTCGGTAGGTGAATTCGGCCTGAAGGTTGTTGGCCCAGCTCGTGCGCAGCGCGTCTTCGCCGATGCCGTTGAAGGCGAGGTCGCCGAGCAAATCCGGGTGGTAGTGCAGGAAGCTGTATTTCGAGATCAGCGACACCTGGAAGTCGAGCGGCCCTTCCGAGTGCAAAAACGAAATCGCGCCGAACTGCGCTCCTTCGGTCTGGTGCTCGTTCAGATTGGCCGAGGTGAACGCCGAGACCGGCGTGCCGTTGATCGCGGTGATGCCGGGCAGGGTCGGTTGGCCGGGGTTGTTCGGGATCTGGAACTGCGAATTGAACTCGCCGGCCATGAACGCGACTTTGTCAGTGGGGTCGAGAATCTTTTCGAGATAGGCGAAATCATGGGTTTGTTCGCTGTGGTCGTGGATCGGGTTATATTTTGCCGTGACGTTGTTGACGCCTTCGTCGGTATTAAGATAGTCGCCTGAGAAGTAGTAATTGTATCCGTTAACCGAGCCGCCGTATTCGAGGCTCGGGTTGAGTGTGCCGTAGCTGCCGCCCGATAGGGTTAGTGCGCCACCCGGCGAGAACAGGCCGCTCTTGCTCTGAATATCGATGATGCCGGCGGTGCGCAGCCCGTACTCGGCGGGCAGGGCGCCGGTGATCAATTTCATCGAATCGACGAAACGGGTGCTCAAATCCTGCCCAAAAAAGCTGACTCCGTCTGGAATGATTACTCCGTCGATGCGGTATTGAACGTTTAGGTGCTCATTGCGGACGTGCAGCCCGCCATTGGCGGCGTTGTCCTGGTCGACGCCGGGCATCTGCAGGATGGCATCGTCGATCGGCGTGTTCGACCCTTGCGGCAGGTCCTGGATCGCGCTGTTCGTCATCTCGTAGGTCGAGGCGCCGATTTGCGGCTCGATGTTGTTGCGCGCCTTGTTGAGCGCCTGCGCGATCACGTCGATCTCCGGCAGGGAGAGCGACTGCGTCTGGGTCTGCGACGATCCGGTGGGCTGAGTCTGGGACGGCTCCGTGGCTTGAGTCTGTGACGATTCCGGGGCCGGCGCCGGCGAGCCGGGATCGGCGGCAAGGGCTGGTTGTGCGATTGCCAACGGCAAGCATGCGCCGGCGCTGCGGGCGAGCGCGATCACTGCGCGCCGGCCCGTGCGAAAAGGGCTGGGCATCATGTTCTCCGTATTCGGAACATCCCGAGGCAGCGCCGCGGCTCGGGTCGAAAAGTCGATCCGGGGGTCAGACGGCTGGGGGAGCGCGGATCACGGCGATGAGCACCGGCTCGGGGGACGAAGCCGTGAGAATAGCCGCCGCTACAGGATTACACAAATGATTTGCGCAAATTGCTTGCGTAATTGTCGTTGGCGCGAACGCGCGGCAACGACCGCCACGAAAACGCGTCGAGGCGGCCGCCGCGCGGACACTCCGCGGGCCGGTCAACCGGAATTAGCGGAGGTTGCGTCGGCGGTCTAAGCGACCCGGGCCTCAAGCCCGGCGGGGCGACGCACGAGCACCAGCTTCTGCGCCGAGCGGCCGAAGAAATGGTAGCCGGAGCCGCCTTCGGCGAGGAGGTCGAGAAAGGCGTCAGGGTCGGTGATCCTGACACAGCCGAGCACATCCGCGCCGCGTGCCAGGAACGCATCCGGCAGCATCCCGACGGTCGGCCCGACGAGCGTGACGCGGGCATCGGGGCGCATCAGCGCCAGCAGGTCTTCGAGCGTGTTGTTGACGAGGGTCGCCCCCGTCGCCAGCACCACATCGGCCGTCGGCAGCACGTCAGGCGCCGCATCGGCCGGACGGAAGAACGGCAACTCGTCGGGCTTCAGCGTCGCGGGGTCCTGCTCCAGTACCAGGAAATCCTGGCCGCGCCGCTTCAATTCCTTCAGGAACGGGACGAACGCGCCGATGACGACGACCCGCTGGCCGGGGCGGATATCGGTCGCGTCGAACGCGTCCACCCCCGGGCGCAGCAGCACGCCGGGATGCGGCCGGCGCTGCCAGCAGCATTCCGCCAGGGCATTGACCGCGGCGATGCCGACGGCGCGGCGAATGCCGTGGCCGGACAGCGCCTCCCGCGCAACATCGATCGCCCGGCGCCCGGCGAGCTTGCCGGGGAACGGCATCGCCATCGCCGAGCTGGGGCAGCACACCGCCTCGGGGATCGTCTTGATCGGCGTCGCGCAGCTGCCGGCATAGCCGTTGGCGAGCTTGACGCCGGTGAAAAACAGCCCGACCACCGCCCGCTCGACCGTGATGCCGTCGACCTCGGGCCCGAGCACGGCGCCGATCGCCGCAATTGTCTCGTCGAGGATGAGGCCGGTCTGCGTCTGCATCGGTGCGCCCTTATGTAACCAAGTGCCGGGTATAGCACTCGCGGCGCGGGTCAGTCGACGGCGGCGGAGCGAAAGCGGAAATACGCCCTGCGCTCGCGCTCCTCGGCCTCCAGCTTGGTCCTGACCCGCATCAGGTCCTTCCACCCGATATAGCCGAGAAGCTTGCCGCTGTCCGCTGAAACCACCGGCATGTGGGCGACATTGCTCGTATTCATGCGTTCGGCGATAGCGTTAAGGTATTCGTCGGGGTGGGCCACTGCGACCTTGGTTCCAGCGAGCAATTCGCCAAGCGTCGCGGTGCGATGCCTGCCCTCGCGGCGCCAGCGCAACACCGCGGGCGGATCGACGATGCCGAGCACGCTTCCTGCACTGTCGACCACCGGAAAGCTCGGATGGAGCGTCGTCGGCGAGGTCAGGAACGCCACCGCGCCGTGCAGGGTCATCGTGTCGGGCACGGTTTCGACCGGCGTCGTCATGACCTCGCTGACCGAGGTCAAGACGAACGGATCGACGCGGTATTCGCGTACCAGGTGATGGCCGCGGCGCGCCACCTTTTCAGTCAGGATCGAGCGCTTCATCAACAGCACAGTCACGGCATGCGCCGTCCCGCACGCGGCGATCAGCGGCAGCAGCATATGCGTGTTGCCGGTCAGCTCGACGGCAAAGAAAGTCGCGGTCAACGGCGAGCGCATCGTGCCGCCCATCGTCGCCGCCATGCCGAGCATCGCCCATAGCTCGATATGGGGAATATGCAGCAGTCCGGCCAAGACGGTGCCCATCGCACCGCCCATGATCAACAGCGGCGCCAGCACCCCGCCCGACGTGCCGGAGCCAAGCGCGACCGCCCAGATGATCGCCTTGACCACGAGCAGCAGCACCGCTGCCACTGGCAACACTTGGCCGTGCAGCATCTCGGCGATGTTGGTGTAGCCGACGCTCAAGGCCTGCGGCTCGATATAGCCGCCGACGCCGACCACGACGCCGCCGAGGATCGGCCACCACATCCAATGGATCGGCAGTTTGAGGAAACCGTCCTCGCAGGCATAGACGAGTTGGGTCAGCAAGCTCGACAGAAGACCGCCGAGCAGCCCGACCAAGACCCAGCAGCCGAGCGCTAAGACGGTCACCTCCATGCTGCCCGGGCACGGGAACAGCGGGTTCGCCAGGCCGGTAAAGTTGCGTTCGACCGCCGCGACGATCGCGGCGACGGCAACCGGGAGGAAGCTGCGCGGGGTCCATTCGAACAGCAGCAATTCAACCGCCAACATGACCGAGGCGATGGGCGTGCCGAACACCGTGGTCATGCCCGCCGCAGCGCCCGCCACCAGCAGCGTCTTGCGCTCGTTGTCGCTGACCGGCAGCAGTTGCGCGATCAGCGAGCCGATCGCCCCACCGGTCATGATGATCGGGCCTTCGGCGCCGAACGGGCCGCCGGTTCCGATCGAGATGGCCGACGACAGCGGCTTCAGGATCGCGACCTTCACGTCGAGGCGGGAGCGCCCCAACAGGATGGCCTCGATCGCTTCGGGGATGCCGTGACCGCGAATCCGCTCGCTGCCGTAACGCGCCATCAACCCGATGACGAGCGAGCCGCCGACCGGCACAAGGATCGTCCACAACGCCAGGTGCGCATTTGCCAGATCGGGGATTGCGAGGCTGAACCGGCCGAAATAGAAGAGGTTGGTAAAGAGGCGAATCAAATACAACAAAATGATGCCGCTGACCACGCCGGCGGTCGCGACCACAACGGAGATCGCGCAGATCACCAACACACGCCGGTCGGTGGTGAAGTCGCCAAGACGGTCGTGGCTGCTGTGTTTGGTTGATGTCGAAGAAAGCAACGAATTTTCTTTTTCGGCTGGAATATCGGTCACGGAGCGGCTTTCAACTGTCGAGCGCGCCGAGGTCGGCCCCGGCGCGCTCCCATTTGTTTATATCACATCACTATGCCGGTTGCACAAGGCGATGGTTGCCGCAGGAGCCGGAACCCGGCAGTGCCCGGCGGCCGATGCCGCCATCGCCTCGGCGCGGCAAAGCTGTATGATCCCGCGCGAAAGCGGAGGAGGCGAGGGAGGACGCGATGGCGGAGTTTTCGCGGCGGCAGATCGGCCGCACCGGGTTGCGGGTCACCGAGGTGGGCCTCGGCTGCGCGACGCTCGGCGGCAGCCGAATCGGGGTCGCCCGCCAGGTTGCAGAAGACATCGTCGGCGCCGCCTGGGCCGCCGGCGTGCGCTATGTCGACACCGCGCCGTTCTATGGCGTCGGCCAGGCCGAGCGCGCGGTCGGCGACGCGCTGCGCGACCGGCCGCGCGACGAGTGGGTGCTTTCGACCAAGGTCGGCCGGCTGTTGCGGGCGAACCCGAGCGGCCGCCACGCCGACGGGCGCCATCACCCGCTGCCGTTCGACCCGGTCTACGACTATTCCTATGACGGCATCATGCGTTCGTTCGAGGACAGCCTGCAGCGGCTCGGCCTGGCGCGCATCGACATCCTCTACGTGCACGATATCGGCGCCTACCAGCACGGCGCCGAGGCCCATCCAGCGCTGATGAAGACATTGCGCGAGAGCGGCTATCGCGCGCTCGAAGCCCTGCGCAGCGGCGGTGCCGTCGCCGCGATCGGGATCGGCGTCAACGAGCGCGAAGTCTTGCTGGAGGCAATGGAATGGGGCCGGTGGGACGCGTTCCTGCTGGCCGGGCGCTATACGCTGCTGGAGCAGGCGCCGCTCGACGATTTGCTGCCGCGCTGCGTCGCCGCAGGCACGTCGATCGTCGCCGGCGGGCCGCTCAACTCCGGCATCCTCGCCGGGCGCGACAGCTGGAACTACGCCCCGGCGCCGCCCGAGGTGGTGGCACGGGTCAAGGCGATTGCTGCGATCTGCGACAGTCACCGGGTGCCGCTGCCGGCGGCGGCATTGCAATTCCCGCTGGCGCATCCTGCGGTCGCCGCGATCATCCCCGGCCCCCGCAACGCCGCCGAGTTCGCCCAGAATCTCGACCTCCTGCGGCACCCGATTCCGGCGGCGCTGTGGGCGGATCTGCGCCAGGCGGGATTGCTGCACCCCGCCGCGCCGGTGCCGAACTAGGTTCCGGCTTCGCCCCGGCTCCGCCGCGGCGCGCCAGGGGCTGCGGGCGGCGCGGAGAACCAGCAGTCTCCCGTTTTGAAGATGGTTTTGAAGATCGTTTTGAAGATTCGGGCGCAGACCGCTGATGGGGTGTCATTCCGGGGCGCGGCGACGCCGCAGGCCCGGTGTCCATGGCTTCCGGGCCTGCCCCCGGCTGTTGCCTTGGGCATCCCGGCATAACCGAACATTGCTGAGACCCTAGCGAACCTCTCGATACCTTCATGGCTGTGCTTATGCTATGAGAGGTTGGGGGGAATCATGGATCAACCGGTCGATCTGCGGCGAGGCGCCTCGCCTCGGCCTCAGCGCTGCGTGCCGGCGGCGCCCGCCGCCCGTGCATCGGGCCGGGTTTGTCCGGCGATGATTCGCGCCCTGATGGCCGGTTGACCGAGGCGTTCGATGATTCGCCGCTGTGCTGAGCTGCCTGCCGGATTGCGGCTCGCCGGCCGCCTCGCTGCGGCCCTCGCGCTGGCCGCGCTGGCAGCGGGCTGCACTGTCGGGCCGGATTTCAAGCCGCCGCCGGCGCCGGCGGTGAAGGCCTATACGCGCACGCCGCCGGCGACCGCGGTGGCAAACGCCACGGCGGCGCAGCAGCGCTTCGTGCTCGGGCGCAGGATTTCGGCCGATTGGTGGCACCTGTTTCGCGACCGGCGCCTCGATGCCGTGGTGACCCAGGCGATCGCCGGCAACCAGGACCTCGCCTCGGCCCGCGCCACCCTGGCCGCC
Organism: Alphaproteobacteria bacterium; assembly: GCA_030041385.1. GTDB lineage: Bacteria > Pseudomonadota > Alphaproteobacteria > ATCC43930 > CGMCC-115725 > DATARH01. The sequence continues at coordinate 84,826 of JASHNY010000171.1, read as the reverse complement.
GCGGACGAAGCGGTCGCCCAGGCGCGGGGCGCGCTGTTCCCGCAATTTGACGTGAACGCGGGGATCAGCCGCGAGCAAAGCAGCGAGGTGACGCTGGGTTTCCCGATCAAGACGCCGCCGTTCAACCTGTTCAGCATCGGCCCCACGGTGAGCTATGCGCTCGATCCGTTCGGCATCGACCGGCGCCGCATCGAGCAGCAGGGCGCGGTGGCGGCCTATCGCGCCTGCCAGCTCGACGCCGCCTATCTCACCCTGACCGGGGATGTCGTGTCCGAGGCGTTGACGATCGCGTTGGCGCGCGACGAGCTGAAGGCGGTGGACAGCATCATCAAGGGCGACGAGGAAAATTTGCGGCTGATCCGCAGCGAGCTCGATCTCGGCGAGGCAACCGAGCTTGACCTGCAGACCGCGACAAGCCAGCTCGAAGCCGACCGCACGCTATTGCCGCCGATCCGCCAGCAGCGCAGCGTCGCCCGCCATGCCCTGACCATCCTGCTTGGCCGGCTTCCGGCGCAATGGTCGCCGCCGGCGTTCGACCTCGCCGACTTCACCTTGCCGGTCGAGCTGCCGGAGACGCTGCCCGCGCAGCTGGTGCGGCAGCGCCCGGACATCCTGGCGTCGGAAGCGCAATTGCATGCCGCCAGCGCCGCGATCGGGGTCGCCACGGCGCAGCTTTATCCCAACATCAACCTGACCGCTTCGTTCACCCAGCAGGCGGTGTCGACCTCGACGCTGTTCAATCCGGCGAGCAGCATCTGGAATGTCGGCGCGCAATTGCTGGCGCCGGTGTTTCACGGCGGCGCGCTGCGGGCGCAGAAGCGCGCCGCGGTCGATGCCTTCGACGCCGCCCTCGCCAACTATAAACAGGCGGTTCTGACCGGGTTCGGCCAGGTCGCCGATGTCATGCAGGCGCTGGCGCACGATGCACAACTGCTGGAAGCACAGCGGCGGGCGCTGAAATCGGCGGAGGCCTCATTGCAATTGACGCGCACCGACTACCGTTACGGCGGCGTCGTCGTGTTGCAGGTGATCGACGCCCAGCGTCTGGTCGAGCGGGCGCGGCTCGGCGAGATCCGTGCCGAGGCGCAGCGCTATATCGACACCGTGCATTTCCTGACCGCGATGGGCGGCGGCTGGTGGGAGCGAAAGGACCTCGCCGGCCCGGCCGATGCGCGCAAAAAAACAACTGCGGCAAACTGAACCGGTTGGTCCGCATGACCGGCCAATTCCATATCAAATAAAGACAATAGCCGTTTCGGCCCGTGCTTGCGCGGCGAAGGGCGACTGGCGTACCCTGGCGATGGCTGCCCGAGCGCTGTTAAACCGCAGGCTTAAATTTTGCCGCTCACACATAAAATCGCGCTGTGCGTGCTTGCTTGGTTGGGCAGTTCGGCCATATCCGCGGCATGGGCCGATGACGGGGGCCTCGCCGCCTGCCTGCTCAAGCCGAAACAGACGATCCAGCTCGGCAGCCCGGTTTTCGGCGTTCTCGCCCAGGTCTTTGTCGATCGCAGCGCGCCGGTCAAAGCGGGCGAAATCGTTGCCAAGCTCGATACCAGCGTCGAAGAGGCGCAGGTCGCGCTCGACCGGTTCCGCGCCGCCAACAAGACCGAAATCGAGATGGCCCAGACCGACCTGTCGTGGAACCAGCGGGAATTGCGCCGCTTGCGCAACCTTGCGGCCGATCGGCTGGCGAAGGCCAGCGAGGTCGACCAGTATGAAGCAAAAGTGGCGCAGGATCTGATCGCGATCCGCAAGGCGACGGCAGACCAGAAGACGGCCGCCCTGGAAGCGGAGCGTTCGGAGCGGCAGCTTCAGCTCAAGCTGATCAAGAGCCCGATCAACGGCATCGTGACCGACGTCAAATTGTCGCCCGGCGACTACATCTATGAAAACACGCCGATCATGACGATCGACCAGCTCGATCCGCTGTATATCGATCTGGTTCTGCCGGCGCAGCGTTACGGCTCGGTCAAAATGGGCCAGGTCGCTGAGGTGCACCTCGCCGCGCCGATCGGTTCGGTCGTGCCGGCCACGGTCGATGCCGTCGATGCCGTCGTCGACCCGGCCAGCGACACCTTCCGGGTGCGCCTGGTCATGCACAACCCCGGCAACCGCATTCCCGCCGGCATCCGCTGCTCTGCCTCGTTGCCGACGATCACCGCGGGGAGCGGATGAGCGCGACCGGCCCGCAACCGGAAAAGCAATCGGCCGCACCGGCGGGACGCGGTCCACGCTGGGACGATTCAGCGCTGCAGACTCACCACGGCCGGCTGGCGACCGCGACATCGACATCGACCGAAATCGTCGTCAATGTCGGCACGACGCACAGCGACAGCCCGGCGAGCGCGATCTCCGTCCGGCTGCTCGCCCGCATCGCGATGACGCCGCTGACGGCGAAGCGCCTGCACGACATGCTGGGCCGATTGATCCCGCCGCAGGAGGCGGGCGGGCCGCGTGCGACCGGGAACGGATGAGCGATGCCCGAGCCCGGCGCGATACGGTCGCTCGACGAGGCCGCGCAGGCCAACGAGTTCCTGATCGTCGACGAATTCCTGCAGACGCTCGTGGCCGCTCGCGCGCTGAAGACGGCATTCGAGCTGGGCCTCATCGACCGGCTGGCCGAGCAGCGTTCGGGGTCGGTCGAGGCGCTCGGCCGCGCCTTGAAGCTCGACGGCAAGGGGCTGCGGTTTCTGCTCGATCTGCTTGCCGCCAACCGCGTCGTCGAGGAGCATGGCGGGGATGTGCGCCTCAGCCGGCGCTTCCTGCAGGCGCTGCGCTATCGCGATCTGCTCGAACTTAAGCTGGACTTCGCCGGCTTCAGCATTGGCGATTTCGCCGACCGTTTCACCGCGCTGATCCAGAACGCCGGAAGCTTTATGGGCGAGGCCCGGCTGTTCCAGCTGTTCGACTACCGCCGCTGTTTCGAGCCGAGCTTCGACAATTACGTCCGCGCGCGCCATTGGATGCGCATCACCTCGACGCTGACGCGCTACGAGGGGCAGGCCTGCGCCCGGGCGCACGATTTTTCGCCCTACCGGCGAATGCTGGATGTCGGCGGCAACAGCGGCGAATTCGCCCTGCAATTGTGCCGGCGAAACCCGGCGCTCCACGCGACGGTGTTCGACCTGCCGCTGGTCTGCGAGATCGGCATGGAGCATGTTTTGGCCGAGCCCGAGCACGCGCGGATCGCGTTTTTCAAGGGCGATATCCGCAATGATCCGCTGCCCGCCGGCTACGATTTGATCGCGTTCAAGTCGATGCTGCACGACTGGCCGGCCCAGGAGGCGCGCCAGTTTATCGACAAGGCGGTGCGGGCCCTCGAACCCGGCGGCACGCTGCTGATCTTCGAGCGTGCCCCGCTGAAGGTGCGTGAGGCGACGCCGCCCTTGTCGCTGCTGCCGCACGTGCTGTTCTTCCGGTCGTACCGGCCGTTTACGGATTACGTGGCGGAATTGCAGGGCCAGGAACTGGCCGACATCAGCCACCAGCAAATCGACCTCGACATGCCGTTCTTCATCGTGACCGGCCGAAAGCCGGGGCGCCGGGGATACTGACAGGGCGGGAGGCGGAAGCGCGCGACATGTCCAACCCGACCGACAGCGCCCCCGTCGCGACCGCGCCGCCCCAAGGGGGACGGTTTCCGGCGCAGGATTACGTCGAGGTGACAATCCACTTCCGCTGCAACTTGCATTGCGAACACTGCATGATCGAAGGGACGATGGACTGGCTGAGGCCGGAGGGCGCCGGCCAGTTCGACCGCATCCTTCGCCAGAACGCCCGGCAACATTTGTGGAAGGGGCTGACGCTGACCGGCGCGGAGGTGACGCTGCGGTCCGACCTGGCGGAGCTGGCGCGGGCGGCGCGGGCGAGCGGCTTCGAGCACGTTCGCATCCAGACCCATGGCGGCCGTCTTGCCGACGAAGACTATTGCCGCGAGCTCGTCGAGGCCGGCATCGACGAGTTCTTCGTCAGCGTCACCGCGGCCGATGCGGCCAGCCACGACGCGATCACCGGCGTGCCCGGCTCGTTCGAGCGCACATTGCGCGGGCTTCACAACCTCGATGCCTTCGCCACCGTGGCAACGCTGACCAACACGGTCATCACCGAGCGCAGCTATCGGCAGCTTCCCGCCGTGGTGGAGCGGCTCGGGCACCTGCGCCGGCTCGCGCAGATGGAATTCTGGACCTACTGGCCGATGCGCGAGACCGACGACAAGGGCCTCATCCCGTCGCATCTCGACGTGTTGCCGTTTCTGCGCGACGCAATCGCCCGGGCCCGGGCCTACGGCCGCTCGGTCGAGGTGAAGAATTTTCCCGAGTGCCTGTTGGGCGATGACCGCGACGCGCTCGACAATTCCCAGCCCAAGCTCGTCATCGATCCCGAATTCTGGCCGCAATTCATGCGCAACGGCTTTCACCAATGCGTCCATCGCAGCTATTGCGCGTCGCGCCGCTGTCTCGGGTTGAACACCGCCTACGTCAACAAATACGGCTGGCATGCCGATGTTCTGGTGCCGTTTGCGACGGGGAGCTGAATGGACACGGTGAAGCCGAGCGCTGCCGACGCCTTCAGGCTGTGGCTCGACGGCGGCAATGTGGTGATCGAGTTCGGCCGGGTCGTCGACCCGTTGGCAGGCAGCGACGCGGCAGTGGCGGCGACCGACCGCGTCGTCGTGCCGGTGGAGGTCGGGCGCCGGCTGGTCCGCTCGCTGGAGGATGCGCTGCGGCCGCATGCGGCGCGGCTGCGGGCAGCGGAGGCGCAGGCCCTGTCGCCGGGCGACGCGGCGGCGGCGTTCGGCGCAGGCGACCCATCCGCGCAGCAGCGCCCGGAAGTAGCGGGAGACGCCGCCGCGCTGCTGCTCCGGCTCGTCGGGAATATCGGGGTACCCTACGCCTACGAACGCTCGTTCCGCCTCGCCAAGGGCAGGCTGGCCGCGAACCGTTTCCTGTTGACGGTCGAGGCCAAGGATTTGCGCGGCGATTTGCACCGGCGGCCGCTGGACATCTGCGCCGAGCTCGGCATGCCCGAGGGGTTCCGCGCGGCGGCGGAGGCGAACCTGGCGGCGGCGCGCTGCTTCCATTTCGGCTTCGAGGGCGATGGCGATGCGGTGATCTGCAAGTTCTATCTCGAGCGCGCAGTGCCGGAAGGGGAAGCCCGGCGCGCGCGCGAACGCGACGAGCCGGTTCTCCTTCACCTCGCGTTCAAGTGGGAGCTCGGCACCGACACGGTCGTGACCACCCGATACTTGTGGCGCCAGGCCGGCGCGGTCGCGCAGCTGCAAGAGCGGCTGGCCCAGGTCTACCGCGACCGCGCATCGGCCTCTCTGGCGATCGCGACGGAGGCGCTGGGCCTGGCGGCGGAGCGGGCGCCGCCCGAGGCACTGCAGTATCTCGAGGTTCTGGAGGACGAGAATGCCCGTAGATCGTTCGACCTGAACCTTTACAATGCCAAATTGCAAGTCAAGGACATCCAGCACCTGCTCTACCGGATGCGCGACCATTTCGGCGTGCGCCCGGGCCAGTTCCAGGCGCTTTACGACCAGATCAAGACCAAGGCGCTGGGACACATCGCCGGCGGGCTGCACCGCAACGAGCAGGATTTCTTCAACATCTATTACGGCGTAATGGGCCTGCCGCAGTTTCACGAAGCGTTCCGCTAGCAGGAGGCACCGGTGACCGTTGCCGACCGCTTCGAATTCGCCACCGCGCAAGATCCGTCGCTGAACTATTGCCTGTGGGAATACGGCGCACCGGCCGACGCGGAGAACAAGTTCCGGTCGATCAACCTGTTGTTTCACTCGTTTGCGGAAGCGGGCGTCGGCGCCCGCGCCTTCGATATCGTCGAGGCCATCCGCGACGGGATCGGGCCGTTCCGCACCGTCTTCGGCATCAAGTCGCTGCCCGGACAGGTGGCGTGGGAATTCTATTTCTACGACTACCGGCGGCGCGAGCGCCTGGTGTCGATCACCAGGGTCCTGGAGGCGATCCGCCCGCTGGTGCAATGCGGCATCCGCGTCATTGAGAGCCTGCCCTATTTCATGTTTTCGCTCGATCTCGATGCGGCGCTTGCCGCCGGCGAGCGCGTGCTCGACGTCGTCCACATGTATGTCGGCAACGCCGGCAGCACGGTGTCGTCGGGCATCGCCTACGCGGTGCGCGACGACGGCACGGCCACGCTCGAAAACTTCTATTTCTTCTTTGACGGGCAGAGCCAGCTGGCCGATGCGGCGAAGAAAATCTGCAATTCGGCCTATTTCGACGATTCGGCATTGCCGGTCGAGACCGTGCTAATGCCGGAGTTGCGCGACTGCCGGACGATTTGCATCGCCAACAAGCAGACCCACGACTGCATCTATTTCTCGGGCGTGAATGTATACCAGCTGTTGTGGTTCCTCCGGCATCTCGACTATCCGGCGCCGACAATCCGCTTCATTCACGAGAACCGCGGCAATCTCGACCACCTGTTGTTCGACGTCGGCATCGACTACCGCATGGAGGAGGGAAGGCTGGCGATCGTCAAAAGCGGCTATTACGGCGTGTTCTGACCATCCGCGAGCGCGGCCCGAAACTCCGCGGGCGGCGGGTGCGGGCGAAGATCAGCGGCGGGCGAAGATCAGCATCCGGTAGGCGAGCCGGCCGTGGCCGTGCAGCCAGGCGAGCACGCTGCCGGCATCGGGCGGGCGGGTGCCCGCCGCGGCGCCGTGCGGCGCGATCGTGCGATAGCTCGGCAGGGTCGCGGCGGTCCAGTCCTCGGCCGCAAGAACGCCAAGGCCCAGTTCCGCCGCCCAACGTTCCAGCATTTCCGGGGCGAGCCATGGCTCAGGCCACGGCCCGTACTCGCGCCGAACCGCCGCGGTCATCGCGGCGGCCGGCCATGGCGTCGCGTCCTCCGGGTCCTGCAGAAGGATATCCGTCACCATGAGGCGGCCGCCGGGCTTCAACAACCGCGCCGCCTCGCCGAGAAAGCGCCGGCGCGAGCGGAAGTGGAACATCGCCTCGATCGCCAGCAGCCGATCGAAACTGGCCTCGGCAAAGGGCAGGGCGCAGGCGTCGGCCTCGACCAGGGCCAGCGTGGTGCCGGGGCCGCGGGCGAGGCTGCGGCACAGCGCCAGCTGGCGCCGGTCGATATTGAGGCCGCACAAGGCCATGGGGTCGTAGCGCGCGGCGATCGCGGCGAGTGTTCCGCCGAGCCCGCAGCCGATATCGAGCACGCGCTGCCCGGCGCGGAATTCCGCCCGCTCGATGACCTGCGCGGTAAAGCGTGCCTGCGCCGCCGTAAATTCGCCGGGCAAGGCCGGCGCGCGCATGTCCGGCGGGCGGTCCCAGTAGCCGAGGTGGATGTCACGCCCGGCCTGGCCGGCGCGGTAGGCGGCGATCAGGCCGTCGAGATAGGCCGGGATTGCACGGCCGGTCATTCAGCCCCAGCAGAATGTCTCATCGCCGGCCCGGCTCTCCGCCATGAAGCTGCAGGCCGTCCAGCGGATGGCATCGCCGCAGACCGGGGTGACGCGGTGCAGGTAGCGGCCCGAATTGAAGACGATCATCGCGCCGGGATCGAGCCGGAAGCTGACGCTCTCGACGCCGTCGAGGTCGATGTGCGAGGCATCGTCGGCGCCGTCGGCCATGCGATACGGCCGGCCGCCGTGGCGCAGGTTGAAGATTTCCAGCGCCCCGCCCGCCTCGGCCGGGCGGAGACCGAGCACGAACGAATAGAGGTCGGCGCCGATCTGCGGCAGCAGCAGTTGATAGCTGGCGCGAAACCCCTGTTCGTTGTCGAAATGCGGCGGGATGAAGCCGCCCGGCAGGTGCGCCCGCAGGGTGGTGAACATATGGTCGATCGTCGGTCTCGGCCCCGGTGCCGCGCGGTAGCGGCGGCCGCCGTCGAGCGCCGACAGCACGCTCGCCATCCGCGCCTCCAGGTCGAGATTGCCCGAAAACAGCCGGGCAAGCGCGTCGCGAAAACCGGGCGCCGCGCGGAAATAGGCGGCGAGATCCACGGTGAGGTTGAGGTTCATGCCGAGAAAAAAGGCGCGCATCAGCGGCGGAAAATCGGTGCGCAACAGCCCGTGCCGTCCCGCCTCCAGCCGCTCGCAGATGCGGGCGCATTCGGCGGGATCGTAGACCTCGCGCACGACGATGCCTTCGATCTCCTCCCGCCGCATCCGCCGAATCGCGTCGGGATAGCGCCCGGCCTCGACGGCCCGGATGTCGAGGTGGCGGAAAAATCCTACCATTACGCGACTGTAGCGCCGGCGGCCTCAACCGTCTACGATCGGCCCCTTGGGTGCCACCGGTCTGCAAGAACGCCGTGCCGTCACGCCGCATCGCCCTGGTCTGCCTGACCCCGCTTCCGGACGGCGGCGAACTGAGGACATTGCACCTGCCGAGCTTCGGCATCCGCCGCGTCCAGGCCGCCGTCGTCGGAGATCCGGAGCGCCCGGGGCATCGCGTGCGGTTGCTCGATTTCGGGCGTGCCGACGTCGCCCTCTACGTCAACCAGATCCTCGCCCTGGAGCCGGATCTCGTCGGTTTCTCGGTCTATGTGTGGTCGGCCGAATGCATGGTGGCGGTGGCGCGCGAGATCAAGCGGCGGCGCCCGTCCTGCGTGATCGTGTTCGGCGGCCCGTCGGCGCGGACGGCGCTGTTCGACCTCGATTTCTACCGCGACCCCAACACCTATCTCGACGCTCTGGTCGAAGGCGACGGCGAGATCATCTTCCGCGACATCGCGCGGCTGCCAGTGCTGACCCGGGCCGCGCTCGAAACCATCCCCGGGCTGACCCTGCCGGTCGGGCGCGGCTGGCACCGCACCGGTCCGGCGCCCGCCCCGGCCGAACTCGACGAACTGGCCTCGCCGTTCCAGCTCGGCTTGATGCCGCGCGGCGCGGTCGCCTATCTCGAAACCTTTCGCGGCTGCCCGCTGTCGTGCCTGTTTTGCGAATGGGGCACGCACGACCGCAGCCGGGGGATTTTCTCAAGCGAGTACATCGCGCGCGAAATGCGCGCCTTCGCCCGGCTCGAGGCGCCGGCGGTGCTGCTGCTCGACGCCGGCCTCAACCTCAGCCTGCGCGCCTTCCGCAACCTGCGGCAGGCCGCCGCCGAGACCGGGGCGTTGCGCAACGTGCTGTTCTGGGCCGAGATCTATCCCGCGGCGATCCGCGACGAACATATCGAATTTCTGAAGGAGGCAGGCCCCGCCTATCTTGGCGTGGGACTGCAATCGACCGACCCGGAGGTGCTTCGCCTGCATCAGCGCAAGGCCGATCCGCCGCGGTTCGAGCAGGAGATCCGCCGCCTCGCCGCGATCACCAATATCGAGATGCAGGTGATCTTCGGCCTGCCGGGCGATACCCCCGAGGGGTTCCGGCGCACGCTCGACTACGCGCTGTCGCTTCCGGGCGGGGTGCGCGCCTATCACTGCCTGGTATTGCCGGATGCGTTGATGACCCGCGGCCGGCCGGAATGGAACATGGTGTTCGACCCGCGCACCCTGGCGATGACCTCGTGCCTTGGCTGGAGCGCGCGGGAGCTCCAGGCCATGCGGGAGGAATTGCGCCAGCGCGCCTTGGCGGCCGGCGGCTCGGCCGGGACTTTCTGGTGGTCGTTTCCGCCGGGCCGCCCGGCGACGGCCCCGACGCTGCCGGCCTAAGGACCAGAGGCGCACCGGCCGGGTTCGCGGAACGCGCGAATTTCCGTATCGGCAAATGGCGGGCGCCCTGTCGGCCGCGCAAGGCCGGAATCATTAATCCGATGGTTAGAATCCGGCCGCGTTAACCATCTTTTCGCACTGTTAACCATTGTGAACGTTACCCGCCGATTAATGTTACTAACCATCGCAAGGTATTGATTTTTTTTATTTGCCGATCGCAGCATTATCGGCGGCAGACGGCAACTGACGGTCAACGGTCCATCACTTGCGACATACTAACGCATCCGGTGCTACTTTTGGCGGATGTTTGAACTGGCGCGTGTGCGGCCGCCTCCCTATAAGTTGTATCCCCGGTAGGTTGCCGGTGCGCAGGGGGTCCGCCGATGACGGGCTGGTCGGTCAACCTGGAAATGGGCTGCTCGCATCGCGGCGGCCCGTCCGCGACCTGCCGGTGCAAAATGAGCCAAATCCGTTTGAAGACAAGCCGAAGGCTGCCGCCACCGCCGATCGCGCCGCGCGCGCCGGCCGGGGCGGACGGCCGTTTTGACAGGGGAGTCGCATGAAGCTGGCTCGGAGCTTCCCGCCTCAGGAAGCTGCATCCGTTCCCTGGGCCAAATTGCTGCACGACGTGCTGCGCGGCAAGAGGAGGAAGGATTCGCGCCGCGGCCCGCTGCCGCGGCCGCCGGTAACCCGCCGGCACCGCCGCTTCACGCTCGAAGCAGTCGAGCCGCGCCTCTTGATGTCGGCGGACATCGCCTATGCGCTCGGCGCGGCCCAGCCCCTCACCCTGCAGGCCACGCACAGCGGCTCGACCTACACAATCGGCCTCTACGAAACCGGCAATACCAACCCCGTCTACTCCGCAAACCTGTCCGCCGCCACCGACACCACGGTAACCATCAACCGCACCGATTCGTCGTCGCAGGGCGATACGATCGATGTCGATCTCGACAGTTTCAACGCGCTCGACTCGTTCTTTGCCGCCCAGGGAGCGAACAATCAGACGCTGACCCTGCAGTTCGCGCACAATAGCCAAAGCGCCGCCAACGACCTCGTCAACCTCGACGCCACCGGCGCCACGCTCAGCTACGGGCTTTCGGTGCAGAGCGACTCGCAGATCGCCTCTAGCGCCACCGCCAGCGTCACCGGCGATCTGACACTCACGTCGCAGACTACCGGCGGCGACTCCCAGGTCAACCTCACCGATGCCAACCTCACCGCCACCGGAACCCTGTCGTTGCAGGCGATGGCGACCGAAACCGCCACCGCCGCCTTGCCGGGCGGTCCCAACACCGCAACCGGCGGCGCGAGTGTCACCATCGGTGACACGGCCGGCAACACCTCGACATTGTCGGCGAGCGCCATCGACATCGCGGCGCAGGTGACCGGCACGCTGACCACGGCCAACACGTTATTGCCGGCGATCCTGAGCGGCTCGGCCGACCCCACCGTCACGATCGGCGAAGCGACCTTGGATGCCACCGGGCCGGGTGCGGCCGGGTCGCTGACCGTCGCGGCGACATCCAACGTCGGCATCACCACCACGGATACGCCGGATGCGTCGCTGACCGACGGTACGGTGGACGCCGCCGTTGCGGTTACCACGTTCACCAGCGGCGCGGCGCTCAACATCGGCGACGGGGCGACGCTCGACGCTGCCGGCGCGGCATCGCTGAGCGCCGGCAGCACGCTGGTCGATACCACGACCGCCGACGCCAGCGGCGCCACGGCGGGGGCGGCGGTGGCCGCCTCGATCATCAGCGGCGATACGACCGCGTCAATCGCCGGCGCCACCGTCGACGGCAGCTCGGTGTCATTGACGGCGACCACAAACCGCACGATCACGACGACGGCCGAATCCTCGCCCGGCGGAGCGGCTGCGAACAGCAGCGGCAACACCAGCGAAAACTACCTCTCGCAGTACGACCCCGCCACCGGCTCGGGCGGCGACAATGTCGGGGTTGCAGGTGCGGTCGCGGTCGGCACCGACACCGGCAACACCTCGGCCTATGTCAGTTCCGGAACGATCGATGCCGGCACCGGGGCGGCGACGGTCGAGGCGCAATCGGCGGATGTCGTCGGGGTGATCGCGAACGGGTCCAACACCGGCAGCAGTTCGACCGGCATCGGCGTCGCCGTGGCGATCGATGTCGCCAACCGCAACGATTCCGCCTACATCACCGGCGCCAGCGACATCACGGCGGGCAGCCTCGCGGTCGAGGTATTGCCGCTCGACCCGGGGACGCCGAGCAGCTTCACAGTCAGCGCGACCTCGGGCGCGGGCGACCCGTCGAGCGTCGGTTTTGCCGGCTCGCTGGCGCTCAACATCACGCAAACGACAAACGAGGCCTATATCGATCAGGGTGCGACCGTCACCTTGACCGGAAGCCCGAACGTCACGGTCGAAGCCGAGTCCAACGTCACCAACAGCGCGAGTGCGGAGCCGGCGCAGAGCGGTGGCGGCGGCAGTTCTGCCAATGTCGGGATCGGCGCGTCGATCGCGCTGAACTACAACCAGGATACGACGGCCGCCTATCTCGGCAACAACGCGGTAGTGACCGGGGCGGGCGACCTGACCCTGACGGCGCAGTCGACGCATTTGATGACGACCGATGCCACCGGCGGCGGCGCGGGCGGCACCGCGGTGACACCGGTGGTGGCGATCTCGATCTCCGACGACAACGCCTATACCACCCTCGGTACCACGACCAATACCCCGCTATCCATCGGCGGAAACTTCACGGCGAATTCGGCGCTCGCCGATAACGTAGAGACTACGTCGAGCGGCGATACCAACGCGTCGAAAACCGGGATCGGCATCTCGCTGGCGCTCAGCGTCGTCAACGACAGTTCGCTTTCCACCACCTACCAGAACCTGGCCGCGGCGTCGGGCACTGCGGCCTTCCTGTCGAGCGCGGTCTCCGGTAGCCAGTCGGCGGCGAAAGCCAGCGTTGCCGGCGGGCAGGACGAGGATAACGACAACAACAGCGACGTCGACAGTCAGACGTCGGGCCAGGAGGGGTTTGCCAACTCCCTCGTCGCGGCCGATGGCGGCTCCGGAACCAAGGGGACGGAGGGCGACACGGCGCCCTCGGCCTCGACCTCGGACGGGTCGGTCAGCGTCGCCGGCGCGATCGCGGCGAATATCGAGCTGGGCAGCTCGCAAGCCTATATCGGCGATGGGTTGACGGTCACCTCGGGCGGGACCCTGAGCCTCACCTCCTCAGCGAACATCGACGGGCACGCCAGCGCCAGCGGCGCGGCGGTCAGCAGCGGCAGCGGCACCGGGGTCGGGGCCGGGGTTGCGGTCAATTACGCCGACGCGACCAACCTCGCCTATGTCGGCGCATCGACACTGACCGTCGGCGGGCTCGACATCTCGGCGACGCAGGCGAACCGGCCGCTGAGCTTCGATGCGGCGAGCGCGGTGTCGAACAACACGATTGCGGTCGGGCAGTCGGGATTGGTGACCGGGGATGCCGTGGTCTACGACGCCGAAGGGGGAACGGCGATCGGCGGTCTGACCGACGGGCAGACCTATTATGTCAATGTGCAGAGCGACGGGACGCTGGCGCTTTACGACAGCCAGGCGGATGCCGTGGCCGGCGGCACGACCGGGCAGATCGCGCTCGGCGCGGGGGGCAGCGGAACCCAGTCGCTGGTCGACGAGACCGACAGCTTCGGAGCCTCGGCCACCTCGGGGGCGGGGGGCGGCAAGATCGGCGTCGCCGGCTCGGTGGCGATCAATCTGGCCTTCACCGATACGGAAGCGAACCTGGGGGATGCCGGCGGGGTGCCGGGGGTGACGGTGACGGGCGGCGGCGCGGTGTCGCTGACCGCCGGCGCGGCCGTGGCCAACATGGCGTCGGCGGAACCGGCGGCGAGCACCAGCGGCGGCAGCAGCGTCGGGGTCGGCGCCTCGGTCGCGGTCGATTACGGGCAGAACACGGTTCTGGCGCAGGTCGAGAACGGGGCGTCGATCGGCGGCTCGGCCGGGGTCGATCCGGGCAGCCTGACGCTGGGCGCGAGCCTGTCGCAGACGATGACGACGGCGGCGATGAACGGGGTCTCGGGCGGCGGCACCGAGGTGACGCCGGTGATTGCGGTGTCGGTGGCGGACGACGATGTCGCGGCGACGCTCGGGAGCGGGTCGCAGATCACCTTGTCGGGCGCGTTTGGCGCGCAGGCGTCGCTGAGCGACCAGGTAACCACGAGCGCGACGGGGAACACCACCACGGGCAAGACCGGGGTGGGAATCTCGATCGCGGTGACGGTGGTCAACGACGGGGCGACGGCGTCGATATCGGGCCGCTCGCTGACCGCGGCCAGCGCGACGTTCGCGTCGAGCGTCAACTCGACGAGTGCGAGTTCGGCAACGGCGAGCGTGGCCGGCGGGCCGGCCGATGACGGCTCCGGCACCCAGTCGGTCGATAGCCAGACCAGCGGGCAGGAGGGTTTTGTCGGCAGCGAGGCCGGCTCCGATACCAGCGGCGGCACCAAAGCGAAGGGGACGGAGGGGGCGAGCGCGCCATCGGCCTCGACCTCGAGCGGATCGGTCAGCGTGGCGGGAGCGGTCGCAGCCAACGTCGAGATGGCGAGTTCAGAAGCTTATGTCGGCGACGGCAGCACGGTGACGACGACGGGGACGCTGTCGGTCACATCGACGGCGACGGTCGGGGGGACGGCGACGGCGGACGGCTCGGCGGTGACGGCGTCGAGCGGCGGCACGGGTGTCGGCGCGGCGGTGGCGGTGAACTACGCCGACGCGACGAACCTCGCCTATATCGGGGTGGCGACCCTGACGGTCGGCGGGCTGTCGCTGTCGGCGACGGGCGGGGGCACGGATGCGTTCGGGGCGTCGGCGACCTCGGGCGCGGGCGGCGGCAAGATCGGGGTCGCCGGCTCGGTGGCGATCAACCTGGCCTTTACTGACACCGAAGCCGATCTCGGCGATTCGAGCGGCGTGCCCGGCATCACGGTGACCGGGGGCGGCGCGGTCGGCTTGCAGGCCGCGGCGACGGTCGCCAACACGGTCAGCGCCGAGCCGGCGAGCGGCAGTACCACCGGCGGCAGCAGCGTCGGGGTCGGCGCGTCGGTCTCGGTGAATTACGGCCAGAACACGGTGCTGGCGCAGGTCGACAACAGCGCCACGATCGGCGGCGCCGGCAACCTGACGCTGGGCGCGAGCCTGGCGCAGACAATGACGACCGATGCGACGAACGGGGCCTCGGGCGGCGGGACCGAGGTGACGCCGGTGATCGCGGTGTCGGTGGCGGACGACGATGTTGAAGCGACGCTCGGCAGCGGCGCCCAGATCACGCTGTCGGGCGCGTTCAGCGCCCAAGCGTCGCTGAGCGACGCGGTCGAGACCAGCGCCACCGGCAACACCGCCGGCAATACCGGGATCGGGATCTCGATTGCGGTAAGCGTGGTCAACGACGGCTCGGTGGCGACGACCGCGCGCGACCTGTCGGCGGCGGGGGCGGCAACGTTCTCGGCGAGCACGATCTCCGGCAGCGAGAGCCTGGCGACGGCGAGCGTCGCCGGCGGCCCGCAGGACGACGGTTCGGGCGACCAGCAGGTCGACCAGCAGACCAGCGGCCAGGAAAATTACGTTAACAGCGAAAGCGGGGCCGACAACACCGGGTCCAAGGCGAAGGGCACCGAGGGAGCGACGGCGCCATCGGCCTCGACTTCGAGCGGTTCGGTGAGCGTCGCCGGCGCGGTCGCGGCCAACATCGAGCTCGGCAGCGCCAAGGCCTATATCCCGGATGGGCTGACCATCACCTCGGGCGGGGTTTTGCAGGTCTCGTCCGCGGCCAATATCGACGGACACGCGATCGCCGACGGCTCGGCGGTGACCGGGTCGAGCAGCGGCACCGGGGTGGGGGCGGCGGTTGCGGTCAACTACGCCGATGCGACCAACCAGGCGTATATCGGCAATGCCACCACGATCAATGCCGGCGGCCTGACCGTCGAAGCGACGGAGGCGGCGCGCAACGTCGCCATGCCGATGACGACATTGCCGGTCGTCGACACCACTGCGAACACGATCTTCCTCGGCCTCGACAGCGGCCTCACCACCGGCGAGGAAGTGACCTATCACGCCAATGGCGGCACCGCGATCGGCGGATTGAGCGACGGCACGCAGTATTACGTGGCCGATATGGGCGGCGGCAAGTTCTCGCTGTTCAACAGCGCGAGCGATGCCCAGAACGACACCAACGCCATCGCGCTGACCTCGACCGGTTCGGGCGACCAGAATTTCACGACAAGCGGTGTCGAAGGCACGGGGCTGCTGGCGAGCACGATCAACTTTCAGCCGGCCGGCACGGTGAACGTGCTCAACCTCGGCAATGACAGCGGGCTGCGCACCGGCGATGCGGTCACCTATGATGCCGAAGGCGGCAGTGCGGTCGGCGGCCTCACCAGCGGCGACACCTATTACGTCATCGAGTTGGGCGGCGGATTGTTCCAGCTCGCCGCCACCCGCGACGACGCCGAGGCCGGCAACGCGATCGCGCTGACCAGCGCCGGCAACGCCAACCAGATTCTGATCGACCAGAGCGATTCGTTCATCACCGAGGCCACGTCCGGCGCTGGCGGCGGCAAGATCGGCGTGGCCGGATCGGTCACGGTCAATATCGTCACCAACAATACCGAAGCCCTGGTCGGGCTCAGCCCGAGCGACACGGCGCCGAGCACGGCGTCGATCACGATCACGGGCGGCGGCGACGTGGCGGTGGCGGCGGCGGGCGACGAGTCGAATTTGTCGCAGGCGGCGCCGTCGGCGGGCGGCGGCTCCGGCAGCAGCGTCGGGGTCGGCGCCTCGGTGGCGGTCAATGTCGTCACCAACACGATCACGGCCGAGATCGCCGACGGCACCGCGTGGTCCGGCACCGCGGGCACGTTCTCGGTCGGCGCGGCCTTTGCCGATTCGGCGATCACCCATGGCGAGAACGGCGCCTCGGCGAACAGCGGCGCCGGGGTCGGGATCGGCGCCGCGGTCGCGGTCGTCCAGGACACGGCGACCGCCGATGTGGGCACCGGGGACGCGATCTCGGCGACCGGTGACGTGTCGATCACCACCACCTATACCGGCGCCTTCGAAACATTGACGGACGCCACCGCGGCCGGCGGCAATGTCGGCGTCGGCGCCTCGGTGTCGGTCGCCGTGATCATCGAGAATGCCAGCGCCGGGCTGGCTCGCGGCCTGACGACGACGGGCGGCACGCTGACCGTGGCGTCGCTGACGACGATGGCGAGCATGGCGGACGCGACCGCCAGCGTGCAGGGCGTCAGCAGCAGCGATTCGCAACAGGACGGCAAGAACGGCTCGACCGGCGCCGATGGCCAGGCCGACCATCAGCTCAACGACAACCCCGATGTCACCCAGGCGGACGGGAGCGCCGATACCAGCCTGCCCTCCGCCTCGGGCAATGTCAGCAGCGCCAACAGCGAAGGCTCCTCGCAATCCGGCGCCAGCTCCGGCGGCGGCAGCGACGGGGTCGGCGTCGCCGCTGCGGTCGCGGTCAATTTCGTCACCACCACCAACATTGCGAGCATCACCGGCGGCAGCACGGTCAGCGCCGCCGGCGCGGTGACGGTCGAAGGGCAGTCGCAACTGGCCGGAACCGCCGAAGGGGTCGGCACCTCGGTCCAGTTGCAGAGCGAAAGCAACAATATCGGCGCCGGGGTCGGGGTCAACGTCGTCACCGGAAAAAACGAGGCCTATGTCGACGGCAATTCGTCGGTCACCGGCCAGGGCGTTACGGTCGAGGCGGTCAACCCGGTGGGCGCCACCGACAATTTCGTCGCCTGGGGCGCCGCCGCCGGCGGCGGCACCGGCGATGTCGGGGTTGCCGGATCGGTCGCCGTCAACGTCGTCACGCTGACCGTCGAGGCCTATGTCGGAGCCGGGTCGAGCGTCCACTCCGGCGGAGGTCTTACGGTTGCAGCGGCGGAGACATTGGCGCCGCAGACCCTGGCGGCGGGGGCCGGGTTTTCTGAAGGCACCGCGGTCGGCGCAGCGATCTCGGTCGCCGTCGTCAACGTCACGGCCAATTCCTATATCGACGGCAATGCCGATGTCGCCGGCGCGCTGTCGATCGACGCGACGATCAATTTCGACACCTCGGCGATCCCGATCCCGCTTTTGCCCACGAGCGACGACCCGTCGGCGACGAGCGTCGCGGTGGCGGGCGGGGCGAGCGCGGGCGATGCGGCGATCGGCGGCGCCTTTATCGTCGATGTCTTCACCGCGAATGCGAGCGCCTATATCGGCGCCGGCGCCCAGATCAACCAGGGCGGCCTCTACACCCCGTCGAGCGCGCAGACGATCTCGATCGACGCCGAGAACGACACCACGATCACCAGCATCGGCGGTGCGCTCGGCCTGACCACCGGCTCGGCCGGGATCGGCGGCAGTCTCGATGTCGAGATCCTCAACAAACAGACCTACGCCTATATCGGCGATGCGACGGTAAGCGCCGGCGGCGCGGTGTCGCTCCAAGCCAACGCGACCGAGACGATGTTGTCGATCGTCGTCACCGCCGGCGGCGCGGGTACGGCCGGCGTTGCCGGCTCGATCTCGGTCGCGGTCGTCACCAGCGATACCTCGGCCTATCTCGACAATAACGGCTCGCTCGACGCCGGCGGCACGGTGTTGATTTCGGCCACCGACCAGTTCACGACCACGATGCTGGCCGGGGCGGTGGGCCTCGGGGGCGAGGCCGGGGTCGGGGTGGCCGATACGACGCTCGTTCACAGCGACACCGTGCTGGCTTATGTCGGTACCAGCGCCACCGTCATCGCGGGCGGCACCGGCCTGTCGATCGGCGCGGACGAGAGCGAAAACATCCTGACCATTGCCGCCGATGCCGGCGTCAGCGGCAGTGCCGGCGTCGCCGGTTCGGCGGTGGTGAACGTGCTGACCGAGGTGACGACGGCCGATATCGGCGACGGCGCCAAGGTCACCGTCAACAACGGCGGCAATCTGGTTGTCTCCGCCGCGGATGACAGCTCGGTCATCTCGGTGTCCGGCAATCTGGCGGCGGGCGGGGACGCGGGCGTCGGTGCCGGCGTCGATGTCGGGACCTATCAGAAGACCACGACCGCCTATATCGGCTCGGGGGTGAACGCCACGGTCGGCGGCAGCATCATCGTCGCCGCGAATTCGAGCGAAGACATTATCTCAATCGCCGCCGGGCTTGCCATCGGCGGCTATGCCGGGGTCGGCGTCGATGCCGGGGTGCACGTCTTCACGTTGCAGACGCGCGCCTTCATCGGCGAGGATCCGGACGGCACGGCGACCGTGGCCGCGAATATCAGCGCCGGCGGCAGCATCGCCGTCGAGGCCAACGACACCACTGACATCAACGAGATCGTCGGCGTCCTCGGGGCCGGCGCGGCCGGCTTTGCGGCCGGGGCCGGCGTCAACGTGATGTCGAAGGACACCGAGGCCTTTATCGGCACCGGCGCCACCGTTTCGGCCGGCGGGGCCGGGGCCGGCCTCACCGTCGATACCGGGCTCATCGACACCGGGCTCGACACCTCGGCATCGACCTTCAACCCCAACTCGCCGGGCGGGGTCGGCATCGATTCCTCGACCAGCGGGTCCGCGGCCGAAAGCGGCGACCGGTCATCGTTCGAGAGCGCCGGGCAGGTCGGCATTCCGCAACTCGGCGGCCTCGACCTTACCGGCAACGGCAGCAGCAGCCAGGTGTCCAACCCGGCCCTCCAGGGGATTGTGACGACCTCGCCCGATACCGAAAACGGATTTACCGGCATCGCGGTCGCGGCGACCAACGAAGACAACATCCGCAGCTTTGTCGTGACCTTCGGCGCCGGCGCCGCCGGGGTCGGGATTTCGGCCGGGGTCGATGTCGTCACCGCCAAGACCGAGGCCACGATCGGCGATGGCGCGACCGTCACCTCGGGCGGCTCGGTCCTCGTCGGCGCCAGCAATTATTTCTATCACCTGACCATCGATGTCGGCGTTGCGGCCGGCGGCGTCGGCGTCGCCCCGGCGGTCGGCGTCAACGTCATCGACTACACGACCAATGCCGAAATCGGCGCCGCGAGCGTCACCGCGACGGCGGATGTGGTCGTCCAGGCGGCCTCGAACGAGAACATCGCGATGATCGGGGCCGGCGCGTCGGTCGGCGGCGCCACCGGCGTCGGCGCGGTGGTCGATGTGCTGACCGTCAACAACTCGACAACCGCCAGCATCGACGGCAGCGCGATCGTCGAGGCCGGCGGCAATGTCGCGGTCTACGCCACCGACAACACCGCCGTTCTGGAACTCGCCGGGTCGGTATCGGTCGGCGGGGTCGCCGGCATCGGCGGCTCGGTCGGCGTTATCGTGCTCGACAAGGACACCACCGCGACGATCGGGCAGGATGCCCATGTCGATGCGCTCGGCAACACCAGCGCGGCGAGCGGCATCCTCGACGGCGTTATCGACGACAACGGCACGCAGTTCGACACGACCGGTGCGAACGGCGTGATCGTGCAGGCCGAATCGAGCGAAAACATCCTGCACATCGTCGTGGCCGGCGCGGTCGGCGGCGACGCCGGCGTGGCCGGCGCGGTCGGCGTGTCGCTGATCACCTCGACGACCGACGCCAAGATCGCCACCGGCGCGGTGATCGACGGGAACCAGACCTACGAGCAGCACGCGAACCCGCGACAGAGCGTTTACGTCAATGCCGGCAACGACGTGACGATCCAGAGCTATGTGATCGGCGTCGGCGTCGGCGGCCTCGTCGGCCTGACCGGCGCGGTCGATGTCGGCACGCTCAACAACAACATCGACGCCGAAATCGACACCGGCGCCAGCGTCGCCGCGCGCAACGATGTCGAGGTCAATGCGGTCGGCATCAAGAACCTGACCGGCTACACGATCAGCGGCGCCGGCGGCATTGTCGGGCTCGGCGCTTCGGTCAGCGTGTGGTCGCTCGGCACGCCGATCCAGACGAGCTACCAGGACAACAGCGGCGATTCCTCGAACGCCCTGACCGGCAATAGCGGCGGCGCCGCGGATGGCAACGCGGCCGACCAGTCGCAAAGCGGCACCTCGCTCGTCACCGGCAGCGGCGGGCTCGGCGCCTTCACCTCGAGCGGCAGCAACAGCAACAGCAGCCAGAACCGGGTCGAGTCGGCTTCGCAAACCGCGGGGGCCGACGTCAACAACGACGGCCCGACCCAGTCAAGCATCTTGAATGCCGAGAACGTGCCGGCACTGCCGCCGGGCACCACGGCTGCGGTACAGGCCGGCGCCAGCATCCATGCCGACAACGACATCGGCGTCACCGCCGACGAGGCGGCGAGCGTCACCCAGGTTCTCGGCCAGGTCTCGGGCGGCGTGGTCGGGGCCGGCGCGGCGGTGGATGTGCTGTCGATCGCCGACAACGTCACCGCATCCGATGACGGCACGAATTACGCCGGCCGCAATATCGCCGTCGCCGCCGTGTTCAACGAAGGGGTCAACGTGACCTCGCTCGGCCTGCAGGCCGGCTATATCGGCCTCGGCGCCGGCGTCGTCGTCATCACCGACAACAGCGTGACCCAGGCGACGCTCGGCAGCGTGACCGGGGCTCAGGCCGTCACCGTCGAGGCCAGTGCGGACCGCAGCTTCACCGCATTGACCGGACAGGCGGATGTCGGTGCGGTCGGCGCCGGCGCGACCTTTGTCGAGATCACGATCGGCGGCGGCGCCACCGCGACGGTGGACGATTCCGCGAGCCTTACCAACATCGCCTCGCTGACGGTTTCGGCCGATTCGACGGTAACCGTCAACGCCACGACCGACGCGATTTCCGCCGGCATCGGCGCCTTCTCAGCCAATTTCACGATCGTCGAGGCCAATCCCACCGTCGCGGCGACCATCGGCAATAACACGACGGTAAGTACGCCGGGCGCGGTGTCGGTCGATGCATCGGCCACCTTCGCGGCCGACGCCACGACCAACGGCGTCAGCGCCGGCGGGCTGGCCGTGGGCGTGTCGTTGAGCGAGGTGACTCTCGCGCCGACCGTCACTGCCTCGGTCGGCTCGGACGCGCAGATCACCGCGGGCTCGCTCACCCTGTCGGCGAGCACGCCATTGCCGACGACCAATGCGGGCTATTCGGCGCAGGCGACCTCTACGGGTTCGGTGGGTGCGCTGGTCGGCGCCACCAGTACCAATGCGATCACCAACAACAACAGCGTGATCAAGAGCTTTGTCGACAGCAGCGCAGTATTGACCATCGCCGGCGCGACCTTCATCAGCGCCGTCGGCACCAACGAGCAGGAAGCCGATTCCGACAGCAATGCGGGCGGCCTGGTCGCGGCCGGCATCGCCACCTCGCAATCCAATTCCGACACAGACACCGAAGCCTATCTCGGCTCGAACGTGCTGCTGACCGACAGCGGCGACGTTACGATCGCGGCGACGGCCAACGACGACAATTTCGCCCTGACCAATGCGGGGTCGGGCGGGGCGATCGCCGGCGACGCCGCGGTGGCCGACACTACCAACGACAGCACGACGACGGCGACGATCGGCGCGGGGTCCTATGTCGATGCCGCGACGGTCACGCTCGGCGCCGACCATATCGCCACCTTCAACGCCCAGATCACCACCTTGGCGGGCGGCGTGCTCGCCGGTAGCGGCGCCGGCATCGACAACCAGATCAGCGCCGCCACCACCGCCGCCGTCGGCGACAACGCGACCGTGACATCGGACGACATCTCGATCACCGCGACCGACGACGCCGAGAAGCCGCTGCTCAACGACGGCAGCGAGTCCGAGAACGATTTCGGCACGACCGGCGGGCTGGCCAGCGCCGCCGGCGCTGCCGACACCACGACGATCAGCTTCACGACCAAGGTGACGATCGGCGATTATGCGTCGCTCGACGTGCCGGGCGTCACCTCCGATCTGCCGCTGATCACGCTGGCCGCGCTCAACATCTTCAATGTCCATGACATCATGGCGTTCGAGACTGGCGGGGCGGTATCGGGCGCGGCCGTCACCGGCACCATCACGACCAGCACCGACATCGCCGATGTCTATGTTGGGCAGGGCGCGAGCATCACCAGCTCCGGCGCGATCGTCATGTCGGCGCGCGGCGGCGGCACGATCGACCAGGAAATCAGCACCGAGACCTATGGTGCCGGCACGGCGACGCTCGGCTCGACCACGGTCGACATTGAGCCCGACAACACGGTGGAGATCGGGCCCTATGCCACGGTCACGGCCAATGGCGATCTCGACCTCTCGGCCGGGAGCGACACCAATTACGATACCGACCAGTACGTACTGACCTCGACCTATGACGGGTTTGCCGGCTCGGCGATCCCGATCAGCAGCATTCACGCCACCGGCTATCTGATCCAGACCGACCTGATCAATATCGACCAGGGGGCACTGGCCGAAAGCGGCGGAACGGCGAACCTCTATACCGATCTGTTCGGCGACGACCAGGTGACGACGCAGGCCAAGGCCGAAAGCTGGGTCAGCGACCTGTCGGGCTCGATCCTGAGCGCGCTCGGCGGCGGCGCGCTGGCGCAATACGCCAACACCAACACGCTCTACCTGGCCAACTCGGTCATCACCAATGACGGCACGGTCGAAACCGGCATCAACCGCAACCTGTCGCTCGACCTGACCGGGTGGAACGACGCCACCGGGCAGATCACCAGCTACACGGCGAGCCCGGGGATCACCTTCCAGTCGACCTATCAGACGATCGCCAACACGCTGGCCGCCGAGATCACTCGCGACGAGCAATTGCTCAACGAATACGGCGCCAACACGCCGCTGTTGCAGCAATTCTACCAGAACCAGATCAACCAGGACGAGGCGGAGATCGCCGCCGACAATCTGCCGACGGAGACGCCGGGCGGCACGCCCGAGGGTACCACCGGCTACCAGATGGCGGTCAATGTCGCGCCGATAGTCGCCGATGCCGGCCGCATCTGGGTCGTCGGCAGCGAGCTCGCCGGCAGCGGATCGTTCATCGCGCCGAGCGACGCCAGCGTCACGATCACCAACAACACGCCGGCCTTTCTCAACATCTATGGCATCACCATCCCGGCCGACAATGGCGGGATGTATTTCAACGGCGATTTGTGGACCACCAACAGCCAGATCACCACCCAGGACCAGAAAAACATCGGCGCGCTCAACCAGCGCAACCAGAACGCGGGTTCGCCCCTGTCGGGGTTCACCGCCAGCAGTGCGGGGTTTGCGGCGGTTCCAAACCCGAGCACGTCGACGCCGGTGATTACGATCGAAAACACGCTCGACGTGACCGAGTACAACAACACCCACGGCACGCAATACACCTGGCCCGACATCACGCTGGTGTCGCTCGAGGATGGCGGGGTCGGCATCGATGCGCCGACGACCGACGTGACCTTTGCCACCAAGACGGCTACCGACGCTGACAGCCTCGGCAACATCAACATGAACGGACCGGTGATCGCCGCCAACCTTACGGTCACGACCGGCGGCGAGTACCTGTTCGACCAGCCGAGCGAGGTCTTTCCGACCGGTGATACGCCCTACACCGCATGGGCCGGGATCACCACCGGGTCCTATGACCCGAACAATCCCGGGCAGACCGCGCCCTACGTCGCCGAGGCGTCGGCGCAGGCGGTCCAGACGCTGCTCTCGCAATTGCCGAACGGGCAGCAGGAGATCTTTGCCAGCAAGATCGTCGTCATCGCCGATGTCATCGATGTCGACGGCGTCATCCAGAGCGGCCAGACCGATTACGATTTGACCCTGCCGCAGGTGCAGACCGACAACGACATCGCAGCGATCCTTCATTCCGGCGCGACCACGCCGCAACTGCTGGTCAACGAATCCAACAGCAACTTCACGGTCTATTTCGACCCGATCAGCAAGCAGATCCAGATCAGCTCGATCAAGGCGAGCGGCGGCGACATCGAGCTGACCGGGCAGATCGTCAACACCGCCAATGGTCAGATCATCGTCCAGGGCGGCTACGCCGACGTCAATATCGACAACCAGACCAACTATGCCCTCGAGGTCAACACGCTCGACGTGTCGGCGCCCGGGATGGGCACCCTGCTGATCGACGACACCACGCCGCGGGTCATCAACGGCACCACGTACAACAGTTACGTCACGCTGTACCAGGTCAACAACGGCGAGGTGACAGAAACCGTCGGTTATGGCGACAACACGACGACCTATGCGGCCGTCAGCATGTCCGACAGTTTCACCTATGCGCCGGTCAGCAACTGGCGCTATGCGTGGACGGTCGGCGTTTCGTACGAGGAACAGCTTTCGACCACCGAGGTGCAGAGCAACTGGGCCGGCATCATTCCGACCGGCAGCAGCAGCTTCACCTGGGACACGACGATAGCGCTCGGCACGCCGGTGCTGGAGGGTGCCGGCCCCTACTACTACCTCGGCAACCCGGCCGACAATTACGTCAACGATCCCTACGCGTTCTCGTCGCAGACCATCACCGAAAGCCTGACGACCTATGCGCCGATCACCAACACATCGACGAGCTGGTACGGCGGCACCACCTACACGGTGCAGTTCGAGGCGGTGGCGGGCACGGTCGAGCTGTTCAACCAGGACATCTCGGCGGCGCGCCCGATCGGCATCCAGTTCATCGGCTACGATTCCGGCGGTGTGACGATCAATTCGGAAGGCAATGTCGTCGTCAACGGCCCGATCTCCAACCCGAGCGGCACCACCTCGATCACCACGCAGGGGTCGATCCTGCAGGGCGGCGCGAGCGGGTCGGTGGGCGGCAGCCAGGTCGTCTTGTCGGCGCAGGACGGCATCGGCACGGCGACGGTGCCGCTGCAGGTGAATGTCGGCGGCACGGCGACCGCCGGGCTCAATGCGGTGACCGCAAGCGGGATCATCAACATCAGCCAGGCCGCGGGAACCCTGCCGGTCGACCAGGTCGTCACGCAAACCCTCGGCGCCATCACCCTCAGCGCCGAGGGCAATATCGACGTCGCGCAAGGCGGGCAGGGCCTGGTGTCGGGCGGGGCGATCAGCCTGGCCTCGACCGCGGGCGGCATCGGCGGCGGCACCGCCGCGCCGCTGCTGGTCAACACCTCCGACGCGACCATGCAGGACAGCCTGACCGTCACCGCCCAGACCGATGTCTATATCGAGGACGAAACCGGCAACCTTCAGGTCAACTCCATCACCACCCCCGGCGATGTCTGGCTCGACGTGCCGAACGGCAGCCTGATCAATGCCAACCAGACCGGCACGGTTGACCAGCGCACCGAGCAGGATTTGATCGACACCGTGTGGAGCGAGCTCGGGCTGACCCAGCAGACCGGGTACGCCCAGACGGTTGCCAACACGATCGCGTCCTACGTGTCGGCGATGCAGCAGGAGTATCAAACCTATTGGCAGTTCCGCCATCTGCAGACCGATGGCGGCGCGACCTTCGATCCGAGCCTGATACCGAACGGCAATTACCTGACTGCAGCGCAGACCGCCTATTACCAAAACTATTACGCCGGCCAGGGCCTCGATGCGAGCCAGATCCAGACCGCTATCCAGACCCTCAACAACCAGGATGCTGCGGAATATGTGGCGCTCAACGCGACGTTCGGGGCCGGCGGCACCTATGTGACCGAGAACGACACCAGCTTCACGCCCGACACGTACAACCCGAGTTTCGTCTACAAGCCGACCACCAACGAGACCAACGCGCTGGCGGCGACGATACCCGAATGGTCGGAAAACAGCCTCTACTACCCGCTGAGCGCCGGGCTGCTCAAGGAGGTCACCAGCACCCAGGTCGTCATCTACAATCCGAACATCGTCGCCAACAACGTCACGCTGTTGACCGAAGGGAGCGTCGGCGACAACGGCCAGAGCCTCAACATCGACGTGTCGACGCCGCCGGTGACGTTCACGACCCAGGAACAAGTGGCGCTTGCCGCGGCACAGCGCCAGGACGTGCAGTTCCTCGGCGCCGAGCCGATCGCGGCGACGGTCGATTTCAATGCCGCGACCAACCAGATCACCCGGGTCGATGGCGGCACCTGGAGCGGGCTGGCCGTCGGCGACATGATCACCGTTCAGGGCAGCACCACCCAGAACGCCACCAACGGCAATTTGTTCTACGAGATCGCCGCGATCAACTCTAGCGACACGGTCCTGACCCTGGTTTCGACCGGCGCGGCCGGCACCACCTCGCTCGTCGCCAGCGAGACCAACGAGGCGGTGACGGTGGCGCCCGTCGTGCTCGACCCGAGCTTCCAGGCGACCGGCGCCACGGTCAGCGCCGATGTGATCTTTGCCGCCAGCACCACATCGGGCGGCGCCACAATCACCCGCACCGACGGCGGCAACTGGGTCACCGACGGGTTCGCGGTCGGCCAATTGCTGCAGATCACCGGCTCCAACCTCAATTCGACCAGCGACGGCCTCACCTACACGGTCGCCGCGGTCACCGGACAGGTCATCACGCTGTCTCAAAGCGACCTGATCCAGAACGAAGGCACCCAGACCGACCCGATCGCCATCCAGATCACGCCGGGCAAGGCGCCGGTGATCACCAATATCGAGGTCGCCCAGATCGAGCCGCTCACGGCCGACATGACCGGCAAGCTCAACATCACCGCCGGCGAAAGCGTGCTGCTCAATTCCAATGTCGGCGACATCAACATCGGCCAGATCACCGCGGGCGACACGACGGTCGGCGCGCAAATCCGCATCGAAGGCCAAGGCAGCATCCTCGACGCCGCCGGTTCCGGCGTCACCAACCTGCGCGGCAACTACGTGCTGCTGGAAGCGGCGAACGGTGCGATCGGCAGCTACTCGGTCGGCACCGACGGCACCGTCGATTCGAACCCGATCACCCTCGACCAGGTCGGGGCCGGCGGGTTGTCGGCGAGCGCGCAGCAGGTCATCAACATCGCCGAGGTGGCGGGCTACGGTTCCGGCAACCTGAACATCGAATCGGTGTTCTCGGCCGGCGGAAATGTCTACCTCAGCGCCTACAACTCGATCCTCAGCGCCGAAAACAATACCTTCACCAAGATCCAGGCGGGCGACATCTCGCTCGATGCGATGAACGGCACGATCGGTTCTGCGGGCACGCCGGCCGATTATCTCGACATCGACGCCTCCGGCACGGTGACGGCGTTGGCCGAGGGCAACATCTGGATTTCGCAAACCGCCGGCGATCTGACCGTCAGCCAGATCCAGTCCGACAGCGGCGATGTGTACCTGCAGGCGGCGTTCTCGATCGTCGAGGACCCCGCCGTCGGCCCCGCACCCGCGGTCTTCGGCAACAACATCGACCTCGTGGCCGTGGCCGGCGGCATCGGCGCCCCCGGAGCCTCGCTCGGCATCATCAGCCAGGCCGCGGACGGCAAGTACGATGCCGGGCTGGGCGGCATGCTGACCGCCTCAAGCGACACGCTCGGCATTTATCTCACGCAGACGACCGGCGATCTGCTGCTCGACACGATCAGCGTCACCGGCGCGCTGGGCGCAGCCGATTCCGCCTTCATCGCCGCGCCCGACGGCAACATCTACAACGGCACCGGCGGCTACAACGTGCTGTCCGGCAACGTGCTGCTGTTCGCCTCCGGCAATATCGGCACGGCCGACACGCATATCAAAACCGAGGTCGGCACAATCGAGGCGCAATCGACGGCCGGCAGCACCTGGGTGGACAACACCGGCGGGCTCGACATCGGCGGCAGCTTCACCTCCAATCCCGACGGTGTCGTTTCCGGCGGCACGACAAACATCACCGCGTCGAGCCCGATCGAGATCAAGAAGAGCATCGATTCGGTCGGCGCGGTGAACATCACCGCCAACGACGCGGTCACCGGCACACTGGTGATCGATTCGCTCGATCTCGACAACAATCCGATTTTCATCAAGTCGGACGATGCGTCGGTCACGCTGACCGCTGACGCCAGCCTGACGGTACAGGCGGGGGTTTCAGTCGAAGCGGCCACCGACATCACCGCCACCGCCGCCACCACGGTGACGATCGGGGGCGGCGCCACCTTCCAGGCCGACGGCAACATCACCGTCACCGCCGGCACGTCATTGACGATGGATAGCGGCGGCACGCTGAACGCCGGCGGCGCCATCGGCGTCACCACATTGCAGGGCGACATGGTGCTCGGCCTGTTGGAAAGCGGTCTGTCGAACGGCACTGCCGTGACGCTGGCCAGTGCCGGCAACATTTTCGGCAACGGCGATCCGTTGAATGTCGAACTGCTCGGCTCCGGCGCCGCGGCGGCCCTCAACGCCAACAACGGCAACGGCAATATCGGCACGTCGTTGTTGCCGCTGGCGGTGTCGATGGGGGCGAGCGACACGCTGAGCGGCGTTGCCGCCGCCGCCTATTTCGACAGCCCGACGGGATTGCAGATCACCACGCTGTCGACCACGGGCGAACTCTCCGTCAATGCTGCCCTCAACCTTGCGGTCGAGACCCTGTCTTCGACCGACGGCAATATCGATTTGCAGAGCGGCGGGGCATTCACGACCGGCACCGGCGGCCAGGTCACCAGCGGTGGCGCGATCACCATAAATTCCGCCTCGATCGTCATGGGTGCCGGCAGCGATATCATCGGCGGCGGCGAAGTAAGCCTGACGACGACCCAGGGCAATATCGTGCTCGGCGCGGTCGAGAGCAGCTTTGGCCCCGGCCTGGCGATCAACCTGGATGCCGCCGGCTCGGTGCTCGGCAACGGTGACGGCCAGCCCTACAACATCATGCTGACCGGCACCGGTGCCGATGTGAATATTTTGGCGGGGACCGGCATCGGCTCGAGCACGCTCGCGGTTTCGGTCGATCCCGGCACGTTGACGGCAACCGCGACGACGGGCGACATCTGGCTCTATGTCGCCGACGGCATCGATGCCGCCTCGGTCGTGGCCGATACCGGCAGCGTCAACCTGTTCGGCGCAAACAATCTGACGTTCGGCACGATCGATGCCGCCCAGAACGTGCTGGTGGATGCCGCCGGCGATCTCACCGGCACCACGATCGACGCGACCAACGGCAACGTCACGATCGACGCCGGCGGCAATGCCACACTGACGACGGTCGATGCCGGGAACGCAATCACCGTCAATGTCGGCGGAACGCTCTACCTCGTCAGCACCGACAGCGCCTCGGCGTCGTTGACCGCGGGCGGCACCATCAGCTTCGGCAATATGGTGGCAACCGGCGCGGTGTCGCTGACATCGCACCACGGGGACATTCTCGGCGAGAACCTGACCGCGGGCGGCAATGTGTCGGTTAGCGGCGTCGGCGTATCGCTCACCTCGGTGACGGCCGGCGGCACCACGGCAATCGACGCGACCGGCCCGACCTCGGCCACCGACGCGGTGGCGGGCGAGGTTTCCATCGCCGACTACGTTTCCGCCACCGGCACGGTGACGATCGCCGCCTACGATTCGATCGCGATACCGTCGGTGACTTCGACCGCGGGTTCGATCGGCCTCACCGCGACCAACGGCAATATCGCGATCCCGACGCTCGCTGCCGCCGGCGACATCACCTCGACCGCGGCCGGCACGACCACTCTCGACACCGCGACGAGCGGCGGCTCGATGAGTTTCACCTCGGGCGGCGAGATCCTGTTCACGACGCTGACGGCGGGCGGCAGCATCGCGGTCGTCTCCGGCACCGCCGATGTGCTGGGGGTCACTGCCACGGCCGGCGGCAACGCTGATTTCGCCGGCGACGGCGTCGCGATGATGACGCTGACCGCAGGCGGGACGGTCAGTCTGACCTCGGATGGGCCGCTCTCGCTCGCCGATCCCTATGCCGGCGAAATCATCATCAATTCGGTGACCGCCGGCGGCACCGTAACGGCCGACTCGGCGTTCTCGATCTTCGTGCCCAGCATCATGTCTACCGGCGGCGGCATCTCCCTCACCGCCGGGCAGGACATCGAGGTGCCGACCCTGGCGGCGGCGACCACGGCGGCCGGATCGATCACGACCGAAGCGGGCGGCGTCACCAACATCGTGGCGGCCACGGGCGGCGGCGACCTGTCGCTGTCGGGCACCGGCACAATCACCTTCAGGCTGTTGGCGGCGGGCGGCAATCTCGCCGTGACCTCGGCCGACGGGTTCGTGCTCGGCGTTCCCGATGCGCAGATCGAGGCCTATGACGGCTCGGTTTTCGCCGGCGGCAATGCCAGCATCAGCGGGGTCGGCGTGGCCTTCACCGATCTGGCAGCCGGCGGCAACGTCTCCGTCACCTCGGCCGGGATCGTCCCGCCGACCCGCAGCGATCCCAATTATAACGGCCCGAACCTGTATGCGACCGAGCCCTATCTCTGGCCGGCGCTGGGTAACCTCTACTATCTGCAGCTCGGGCTGACGCATCAGCAGCCGGTGAACATGCCGGCCGTCCTCTACGGGCTCAGCTATACGCTCTACGACATGACCCATGCCCAGTACGTGGTGACGGTCGCGCCGACCAATCTCGGCAATCTGGTCACCACACTGGAAGATGACGTGGCCGGGCTGCTGACGGTGCCGGTGCCGCCCAACGTGCCGCCGCCGCATTGGCAGGGGCTGCCGGCCGGCTCTTATACGGTCACCTATCCGCCATGCCCGCCGGTGCCGGGACACCCGCCGGGTCCGCCGCCGTATTTCTTCGGCGCCGGTCCGTGGTATGGGCCGGGCCCGGGTCCGGGTCCTTGGACGGGTCCGGGTCCTTGGCCGGGTCCGGGTCCTTGGCTAGGGCCGTGGCCGGGTCCAGGCCCGTGGCCGGCGCCGGGTCAGTGGTCGGATGTATTCGGCGAAGGCGGCATCGCCTTCAACAACATCATGGCCGGCGGCAGCGTCACTGTGAGCTCGGGCGATGCGATCGACGGCAACGGCATCTATGCCCGCACCGAGATCACCCTGACCACGGACACGCTGGCGGCGAGCACGCCCGGCAATCGCCTCAACCCGTTCGAGCGCGATCTGGACGTCGATGTCGATTACACCAACGCGCCGGAAATCGCGATGAACGGCCAGGTCGTCTTCATCGACCACCGCGGCCAGCCGCCGGGTCCGGTGCCGACGATCTCGTGGGCCGTGTCGGACCGCCAGACCGACTCGGTCTCGGATAACGGCTCGCCCGACTGGGTTGGCGATTTCGTCAACTATCTCGCTCAGGATGCGCTGCAGCGGAACCCCAACCTGTGCATCCGCGTCCAGATTTGACGTGTCGCGAGGGGGCGGTTCGGCATATACGGGGCCGCCCCCTTTCGGTGAGACCGGAGGCTTCTTTCGATGGCGACGCAATTACTGATCTACCAGACGGCAATCCCGGTATCGCGAGGCCGGCACGAGGATTGCGCGATCGAGCCCAGCGCCAATTATTCCTTCAGCGACAAGGTCAATTCCGTGCCGCTTACGGCGGTCGAGTTTGCCCACGCCGCCGGGGAATATCCGATCGTCTTTGCCGGCGCGGACGGCGAGGTGATGCCGGCGGCGGTGCTGGGCATGCGCGATACCGAGAACCTTTTTCTCACCCGGGATCATGCCTGGGACGCGCGCTATATTCCTGCCTTCATCCGGCGCTATCCGTTCGTCTTTTCGAAAAGCCCGGACGGCAAGCAGTTCATGCTGTGCGTCGACGAGGCATTTCCGGGGTTCAACCGCGAGGGGCGCGGGCAGCGCCTGTTTGCAGGCAACGGCGAGCCCTCGCCCTATGTCGGCAATGTGCTGAAATTCCTGCAGGAATATCAGGCGCAGTTCCAGCGGACCCAGGCGTTCTGCGCCAAGGTGCGCGATCTCGACCTGCTTGAGCCGATGCAGGCACAGGTGGCGCTGCCGACCGGGTCGAAGCTCAGCCTGATCGGCTTCATGGCGGTGAACCGGGCCAAGCTCAAGGGTTTGCCGGGCGACACGCTGGCTGATCTGGCCCGGACCGACGAGCTCGAACTGCTCTACCTGCACCTCCAGTCGATGCGCAACTTCGAGGGCCTGAAGGACCGGCTCGGCATCGGCGGCGACGGGAGGGCCGAGCCCGAACGCGAGGCCACCGCGGCACCGCGTTCCCGCCGGAACGGCCGGGAGCGGGCCGAGGCGGCGACGGAAGGAGCGGCTGCCGGCCGGGCCTAG
Organism: Alphaproteobacteria bacterium; assembly: GCA_030041385.1. Taxonomy (GTDB): domain Bacteria; phylum Pseudomonadota; class Alphaproteobacteria; order ATCC43930; family CGMCC-115725; genus DATARH01. Next base: position 52,071 of record JASHNY010000171.1, on the reverse strand, counting down.
CCGCGCGCGCCGCGGCGAACTCGCCGAGAGCACGTGATGGCGACTGCGCCGATATATGCGCTGGCCGAAGACCCTGCGCGGGCCGAATCGGTCGCGTGGGCGCGCTTTTCCGCGGCCAAGAACCGGGCCGAATTCTGCGAAAGCTGGCTGGCGATTCTTTGTGCCCAGATCGGTGGGGTCAACTGCGCGCTGCTATTGCTCGGGCCCGATGGAGACGGTGCCTTCACGCCAGCGGCGGTGTGGCCCGATCCGTCGCGCAACATGCAGTACCTGGCGGCGGCGGCGGAGCGCACGCTGAAGGAGCGGCGCGGTGTGGTGGTGGCCGCGGAAGGCATGGCCGCGCCGAACCGCGACCTGCCCGCCCATATCGGCTACCCGATCGAGGTCGCCGGAATCCTCCACGGGGCGGTCGTGCTCGATGTCGCGCCGGGGCCGGAGGCGATGTTGCAGCGCGCGCTGCGCCTTCTCCATTGGGCGAGCGCCTGGCTGGTCGACCGCTTCCGGCAGAACGCGGTGCAGGAGCGCGACCAACGTCTGTCGCAGCTCGGTCGGGTCATGGACCTGGTGGCGACGGCGCTCCAGGAACGGCACTTCACCGAGGCTGCGCTGGCGGTCGCCAACGAGCTGGCAGCCTGCCTTCAGTGCGATCGAGTCAGCATCGGAACCGAAGCCTCGGGCAGCGTCGAGGTGCGGGCGATTTCGCATACCGCCAGCTTCGACGCAAAGATGAACCTGGTTCGGCTGATCGGCGACGCGATGGACGAGGCCCTCGACCTCGACGTGGCGCTGGTCTGGCCGGAGCACGACGACGATCCGGTCGGGGTCGTGGCTCACGCGGCCCTTGCCCGCGAATTCGGCGACGCGGCGGTCTGTTCCGTGCCGTTGCGGCAGGACGGCCAGACCATCGGCGTCATCACCCTGGAGCGCGGCGCCGGTGCGCCGTTCGACGCCGCCGCGGTCGAGCTGTGCACAACCGTCGGCGAACTGATCGGTCCGATCCTCGCGCTCAAGCGCGACAACGACCGCAGCGCCTGGAGGCATGCCGGTGCGGCCGCATATGAGGGGCTTCAGGCGCTGTTCGGGCCGCGCCACCCGGGCGTCAAGCTGATCGCGCTGGTCGCCTTCGCCATCCTGCTGTTCCTCAGCATTGCCACGGGCACCTATCGCGTTTCGGCCAAGACCGTCATCGAAGGCGCGGTGCAGCGCTCGGCCGTGGCGCCGTTCGACGGGCATATCGCCCAAAGCCGGGTTCGCGCCGGCAGCACCGTGCATGCCGGGCAGGTATTGGCGGTGCTCGACGACCGCAGCCTGAAGCTCGAACAGGCGCGGCTCGCCTCCGAGCGCGACGACCTCCTCGCCAAATACCGCGAGGCGCTGGCCAAGCAGGAGCGCGCCCAGCTGGTCGTGATCGCAGCGCAGATCGACCAGACGGCGGCGCAGCTCGCCCTGGTCGATGACCGGCTGGCCCGCGCGACGATCCGCGCGCCGTTTGACGGCGTCGTCATTTCCGGCGACCTCAGCCAGCTGCTCGGCGCGCCGGTCGAGCAGGGCAAGGTGCTGTTCCAGATCGCGCCGCTCGATTCCTACCGCGTCATTCTCGAGGTCGATGAGCGCGACGTTGCCCAGATGAAGGTCGGCCAGCATGGCGACCTGGTGCTCTCGGGGCTGCCCTACAAGCACCTCGCCTTCACGGTCTCGCGCATCACCCCGGTATCGACGGCGCGCGACGGCCGCAACTTCTTCCGGGTCGAGGCGCGCCTTGCGGACCCCTCGCCGTATTTGCGGCCGGGCATGGACGGCATCGGCAAAATCGTCGTCGGCAAGCGCCATCTGCTGTGGATCTGGACCCATAACCTGGTTGATTGGGTCCGCCTCTGGGCCTGGAAGGAACTGCCCTGATGGCGGCTGAGGGCGGCGCACTGCCGCCGCTGTTCAGCAGCCTGTGGTACCGCGTCGCCGCGCTCAAGCCGAAGCTGCGCTCGCATGCCGCCATGCACCGGATCCGCTACCGCGGACAGGTCTGGTATCTGCTGCGGGATCCCGCCTCGGGGCGGGTGCACCGCTTCACCCCACCGACGCGCCTGATCATCGCGCTGATGGACGGCAAGCGCACCGTCGCCGAACTGTGGCGGATCGCCAGCCGGCGCCTCAACGAGCAGGCGCCGACGCAGGACGAGGTGATCCAGCTGCTTGGGCAGCTCCACGCAACCGACCTATTGCAGAGCGACGTGACGCCCGATGTGGCGGAACTGTTCGAGCGCGGCGAGCGCGAGGAGAGCGCGCGCCAGCGCCGTTCCTACGGCAATCCGATGGCGGTGCGGATCTCGCTGTGGGACCCCGAAACTTTTCTCAACCGCATCCGCGGCCCGATCAGCCTGATCTGGAGCCGCTGGGGCGCGGCGGTTTGGCTTGCGGTGGTGCTGCCGGCCCTGCTGCTTGCCTTTTCGCATTGGCCGGAGCTGACCAACGACTTCACCGACCGGGTTCTTGCGGTCGACAATCTTGCGCTGCTTTATTGCGCCTTCCCGGTGCTGAAGGCGTTTCACGAGCTCGGTCACGCCACCGCAACAAAGTCGCGTGGCGGCGAGGTCCATGATCTCGGCCTGATGCTGCTGGTCTTGCTGCCGATCCCCTATGTCGAGGCGTCCGCGGCGACCACCTTCACATCGAAATATCGGCGCGCGCTCGTCGGCGCGGCCGGGATCGGCACCGAATTGTTTATCGCGTCGCTCTCCTTCTATGCCTGGCTGCTGATCGAGCCGGGCCTGGTCCGCGCCCTCTTGTTCAACGTGATGCTGATCGCCAGCGTCTCGACCCTGATCTTCAACGGCAACCCGCTGCTGCGCTACGACGGTTATTACATTCTTGCCGACCTGATCGAGATGCCGAACCTGGCGGCGCGCTCGCTGCATTACTGGGGCTATCTGCTCCAGCGCTACCTGCTCGGCGCACGCGATGCCGAAGCGCCCGACGCCTCGGCGGGGGAGAAGGCGTGGTTTCTGATCTACGGCCTGCTCTCTTCGCTCTACCGCGTGCTGATGATGGTGGTGATCGCGCTGTTCATCGCGCAGCGCTTTTTCATCATCGGCGTGTTGCTCGCTTTGTGGGCCGTGGCGGCGATGGCGGTGGTGCCGATCGTCAGGGGCTTGCGTCACCTTGCCTCCGATCCGCAATTGCGGCGCGGCCGGGCGCGCGCCGTCGCTGCCACCGCGATCGCGGTGCTGGCGATCCTCGGGTTTCTCGCCGGCGTGCCGATGCCCGACCACTCGCAGGCGGAAGGGGTGATGTGGCTCCCCGAAACGGCGATGGTGCGGGCCGGTGCCGACGGGTTTCTCGACCGGATCGTCGCGCGCCCCGGGGCCGAGGTGAAGAAGGGGCAGATTCTCCTGGTGTGTTCGAGCGCGGCCCTCGCTTCGGAGGTGCAGCAAAGCGCGGCCAAGCTCGCCGAATTGCAGGCGCAATACGCGGCCGAACTGGTCAGCGACCTAGCCGACGCCGCCGCCGTGCATGCCCAGTTTTCCGCGGCCGACGCAGCCGAGGCCGTGGCGCGCCAGCGTGCCGCCGAGCTGGTCGTGCGCGCCCAAACCGACGGCAGGTTCGTGGTGCCGCAGGCCGCCGATCTGGGCGGCCGCTACTATCACAAGGGCGACCTGCTGGGATATGTCATCGGCAAGCATGTGCCCGCGATCGCCCGCGTGGTCGTGCCGCAGGCCGACGTCGAGAGGGTGCGGCTCGGCGTAGAGCGGGTTCTCGTGCGCCCGGTCGATCGGCCGGATACGATGCTGACCGGCAGGATCGTGCGCGAAGTGCCGGCCGGCGAAGAGCACCTGCCGAGCCCGGCGCTGTCGGCCGAAGGCGGCGGCGAGATCGCCACCGATCCGCGCGACCCCAAAGACCCCAAGGCGCTGCAGCCGATGTTCCAGTTCGACGTGGCGCTGCCGGGCGCTGCCGCCGACCGTTTCGGCGAGCGGGTTTTCGTGCGCTTCGAGTATCGGCCGGAGCCGCTGTTGCAGCAGTGGTACCGCAGCCTGCGGCTGCTCTTCCTGTCGACGTTCAATGTCTAGGGCCTTGATCCTGACCGCGGCCGATGAATTGGCGGCCGGGCGCCCCTATGCCGAGCGCTCGGAGCGCGAACACTCGGTTCCGGACCGCATCGCTGAATATCTGCAAAACGCCGTAACCGCGCCGCTGCACGATCTGGTGCAGAACCCCGCCCGCCGGCTGCGCCGGATCGTCGATCAGGCCGGGCGGCACGAGGAAGCCCTGCGCCGGGCCGGCGATGCCGAACTGAAGGCGCAGGCGCAGCGGATGCGGGCTCGGCTGCGGCAGCGGGGCTTCGCCTCCGACCTCGTCGGCGAGTGTTTTGCGCTGATCCGCGAGGCGGCGACACGCACGATCGGCCAGCGGCACTACGACACCCAGCTGATGGGCGGATGGGCGCTATTGCAAGGCAAACTGGTCGAAATGGAGACCGGCGAGGGCAAGACCATCGCCGCGACCTTGCCGGCCGGTACGGTGGCGCTCGCCGGTTATCCGGTGCATGTCATCACGGTCAACGACTACCTGGCGCAGCGCGATGCCGAGGAAATGGGCCCGCTCTACAAATTCCTCGGCCTCAGCGTCGGCCTGGTGGTCCAGGGCATGCCCAAGCCGGCCCGCCGCCAGGCCTATGCCCAGTCGATAACGCACTGCAGCAACAAGGAGCTGGCCTTCGATTACCTGCGCGACCGGGCGGTGCTCGCGCGGCGCAGCAGCCGGCTGCACCTGGCGCTCGAAAAGCTGCGCGGCAATGCGTTGCGCGACGAGGAGCTGGTATTGCGCGGGCTCTATTATGCCATCGTCGATGAGGCCGACAGCGTCTTCATCGACGAGGCGCGCACCCCGCTGATCCTGTCGTCCAATGTCGGCCCGGCGGAGGAGCAGGAGGTCGGCGGGCTGGCTCTCGATTTCGCGCGGCGGCTCGATCCCGACACCGACTATACGATCGACCTCGTCGATCGCACGGCGACCCTGACCGGGGCCGGCCGCGCCGAGCTGGCCGCCTTTGCGGCGGGGATGGCCGGAACCTGGAGCTCGGTGCGCGCGTGCGAAGATATGGTGACGCAGGCGATCACGGCGCTGACCCTGTTTCACCGCGATCACCACTATGTCGTCACCGACGGCAAGGTGCAGATCGTCGACGAGTCGACCGGCCGGGTCATGCCCGACCGGTCGTGGGAACGCGGGCTTCACCAGCTGATCGAGATCAAGGAGGGCTGCGAGCCGACCCAGCAGCGCGAAACCCTGGCCCGCCTGACCTACCAGCGCCTGTTCCGCCGCTACATGCGGCTGGCCGGCATGTCGGGCACCGCGAGCGAGGTGGCGCGCGAAATCAAATCCGTCTACGGGCTCGGCGTCGTGCGGATACCGCTGCACCGGCCGTCGCGGCGCGAATATGGCCCGTCGCTTGTATGCGCGACCCGGGCGGGGAAGTGGGATGCGGTCGCCGAAATCGTCGAGCGGCTGGCCATCGGCCGCGGTCGCCCAGTGCTGATCGGCACGCGGTCGGTCGGGGCCTCGGAAGAGATCAGCGCCCTTCTTGCCGGGCGCGGCATCGAGCACACCTTGCTCAACGCCAAACAGGACAGTTCCGAGGCCGACATCGTCGCCCTTGCCGGGCAGCCCGCGCGGGTCACCGTGGCGACCAACATAGCCGGCCGCGGCACCGACATCCGGCTCGGGCCGGGCGTCGCCGAGCGCGGCGGATTGCACGTGATTCTGACCGAGTACCACGAATCGCGCCGCATCGACCGGCAGCTTTTCGGCCGATGCGCGCGCCAGGGCGACCGCGGCAGCTGCGAGGCCGTGGTCTCCCTCGAAGACGAGATTTACACCGTCTACGCCCCCGCCGCTACGCGCTGGGCGCGGCGGCTCGCCGCCGGCGGCAGGCCGCCGCCGCTCGCCGCTTCGGCCCTGCGTCGCATCGCCCAGTACGCCGCCGAGCGGCGCAGCGCCGCTCAGCGGGTGCAGAACCTGAAGCAGGATCGGCGGCTGGAACGCATGCTCGCCTTTTCCGGGCGCAGCGAGTGACCGGCGATCGTGCTTTGGCGCGGGACGCGGGGTTTTCCCGCGTTGCCGTGCCGGCGGACGTGGTTGCGCAATCGGCGACCTTCCGCCGCTGCCTCTACAGCCTGCGCAACGGCCGGCTCGATGCCGCCGAGGCGCTGTGTCGCGAGACCCTCGACACGGCCCCGGCCAGCGCCTCGCTGTGGCACCTGTTCGGCATCCTGGCCGCAAGGGGCGGCAGGCTTGACGAGGCCGTCGCCCGCCTGTCGCAGGCGCTGGCGATCGCGCCGGACGCCGTGCCGGTTCTGCTCGACCGTGCCGCCCTGTTGCCGCCTCTCGGGCGGCTCGATGAGGCGGTGGCGGATTACGACCGCGCGGTTGCGCTGGCTCCGGCCGAGGCGCAGGCCTGGCATCGCCGCGGCCTGGTTCTTGCTGCGCTCGGCCGGCACGAGGAGGCGCTGGCGAGCCATGACCGCGCCCTGCTGGGCCGGCCCGCCGATGCCGAGATCGAGGCTGCCCGCGGCGACGCGCTGCGGCGGCTCGACCGGCCCGGGGATGCCCTCGCGTGTTATGACCGGGCGCTTGCGCTCGCGCCGAACTCCGCGGAAGCGCATAACGGGCGTGGCGTGGCGCTGGCGGCGCTCGGCCGTACCGCCGCCGCCCTGGCAAGCCTTGCACGGGCGCTGGTGCTCCGCCCCGGTTACGCCGAGGCTCATCTGAACAGCGGCGATGTATTGCGCGCGACCGGGCGCAACGAGGAGGCGGTCTACTGCTACGACCGCGCCCTCGACATCGCGCCGACCCTGGCCGACGCATTGCACAACCGGGCGCTGGCGCTGGCGGATTTGGGCCGGCTGGAAGACGCGATCGAGAGCTACGACCGGGCTTTGGCTGCGGCGCCCGATCTGGCTTCGGCCCTGATCGGCAAGGGGCTGGTGCTGTCCCGCCTCGCCCGCCAGGCCGAAGCGCTCGATTGCTTCGATCTCGCGCTGGCCGTCGTGCCGGATTCGGCGGAGGCCAAAGCCCTGCGCGCCGACGTGCTCGAAATGCTGCGGGAGAGCCGGTCGAAGGCCGAGGTTCATTTTCTTCGCGGCGACACGTTCCGGCTGCTCGAGCGCTGGCAAGAGGCGGTGGCGGCTTACGATGCGGCGCTGGCGCTGCGCCCCGAATTTGCCGAGGCCTGGAACAATCGCGGCAAGGCGCTCGACGGCATGCACGAGCCATTCGATGCGCTCGCCAGCTACGGCCGGGCGTCGCAGCTGCGGCCGGAATGGGCCGACCCGCACATCAATTGCTGCGGCACCTTGCGCAGCCTCGGCCGCGGCGAAGAGGCGCTGGCGGCCGCCGACCGGGCGGTGGCGCTCGATCCGCAATCGCCGGCGGCGTTCAACGGGCGCGGCAATGCGCTGTTGAGCCTCGGCCGGCCCGACGACGCGATCGACTGCTTCGACCGCGCGATCGCGTTGCGGCCAGCGGCCTCCGAACCGAGGTTCAACCGTGCGGTGGCATTGCTATTGACCGGCGATTATGCGCGCGGCTGGGCCGAATACGAGGCGCGCTGGACCATGGGCGATGCGGCGAGGCGGATCGAGGCGTTCATCGGACGCCGCGCCTGGCTCGGAGACGAAGACATCGCCGGCCGAACCATCGTCCTTCACGCCGAGCAGGGCTATGGCGACACCATCCAGTTCTGCCGCTATGTCCCGCTGGTGGCGGCGCGCGGGGCCAGCATCGTGCTCGGCGTGCCGCCGCTGCTGGCCGGGCTGCTCGGCAGCCTCGAAGGCTCGCCGCGGATCGTCCATCGCCCGGAAACGGTGCCGGATTTCGACCTGCATTGCGGGCTGATGAGCCTGCCATACGCGTTCCGGACGACGCTGGAAACGATCCCCGCCGCCGTGCCCTACCTCGCCGCGCCGGCCGAACCGCGCAGGCTTTGGCGGCAACGGCTCGCCGACTCGCCGCGTCCGCGCATCGGCCTCGCCTGGTCAGGCAATGCCACCCACAAGGACGACTACAACCGCTCGATCGCGCTCGACCAATTGCAGCCGATCCTTGAGCTTGGGCTGCCGTTCTACGCGCTGCAGCGGCAATTGCGCCCGGCTGACATGCCGGCTTTGGCGATGTTTCCCAATCTCCGGTTTTGCGGCCCCGAGCTGCGGGATTTCCGCGACACCGCGGCGCTGATCGACGCGCTCGACCTGGTGGTCTCGGTCGATACCGCCAGCGCCCATTTGGCCGGGGCGCTCGCCCGGCCGGTCTGGCTGATGCTGAGCTACGCCGCGGATTTCCGCTGGATGACCGAGCGGGATGACAGCCCCTGGTATCCGACGATGCGCCTCTTCCGGCAGCCCCGGCCGGGCGACTGGGCCGCGGTGATCGAGCGAATCCGCAGCGAGTTGTCGGTGTTCCGTTCGACCGTCGCGGCGCAGCCGGGGTCGTCGCAACAGGGACTGCCGGCCGACTAGGGGCGGCTCGGCGGCCTGTGATAGGTTGAGACGCCAAGCCGAGGAAAGCGGGTCATGAAAGTCGGTCTGTTCATCAATACGCAGTTCCCCGAGGGCTACAACGTCGGAGAGCGCGTGCCCGAGATGGTCGAACAGGTGCGGGCGGCGCGCGATGCCGGCTTCTCATCGCTGTGGTTTCCGCATCACTGGCTGACCCATCCGATGCAGATGCTGCAGTTGACGCCGCTGATGGGATACATCGCGGCGCATGCCGCGGGCATGACGATCGGGCCGAACATCCTGATCCTGCCGCCGCTCAACCCGGTGCATGTCGCCGAGGAGGCCGCCACGCTCGACGTATTGACCGGCGGCAACTACATCCTCGGCATCGGCCTCGGCTACCGCCGGCCGGAATTCGACGCGTTCGGCGTGCCGCTGGCCGAGCGCGCGCCCCGGTTCAACGAGGCCGTCGGCCTGATGCGCCGGCTGTGGACCGAGGATCGGGTTACCCATTGCGGCCGCTTCTACACGGTCAACGATGCCGGCATCGGCGTGAAACCGGTGCGTCCGGGCGGGCCGCCGCTGTACATCGCCGCACAGGCCGACGTGTCGGTGCGCCGCGCGGCGCGGATCGGCGATGCCTGGCTCATCGTCAACAGCAGCGGGCTCGGCAAGATCGCGCCGCTGATGCAGAGCTATCGTGCGGCGCTGCAAGAATATGGCCGGAGGGCAGCAGAGTTTCCGATCACCGTCGAATGCTATGTCGGTGCGCGCCACGCCACCGCACACGAGGAGTGCCGCGGCCCGCTCGAATACAAATACAACGCCTATGCCGCCTGGGGGTTGGAAGACCGCACCTCGGCCTCGTTCGAGGATTTTGCCCGGGACCGGTTCATCATCGGCGACAAGGGATCGGTGAAGGAGGAGATCGCGCGCTATCGCGACATCCTGGGGGTGGACCATTTCATCATGCGCTGCCAATGGCCGGGTCTGCCCCAGGAGCGGGCCCTGGCCTCGATCCGCCGCCTCGGCGAGATCTTCGCGTCATAGCGCCTACCGAGGAGCGGGCGGGCGCCGCAGCACCGCGTTCTCAGCCTAGGTCGTTGCTACCCATCGTCACCCGTCGGCTTTCGGTGGAAAACTGGCGGCGCCTTCAAACCGCATGATCGCACAGGCGATCCGCACGTCACAATCACCGGGCTCGGCGGGTAGCGGGACAGTTTGAAATTGACCGCCATCCCGCATTGGACCAGTCTACCCGCAAAGGGCGCAAAAAAGCCCGTTGCGGGAGCAAGGCGTGGGGATAACGCCCGTGGACTTGTATCGCGCCGGAAACGCGCAGAGTCCGAGAATGGACAAGCTAAAGCCAACAGACATCGTGGTCGTCCAGCAGAATGGCACAGACTGGGTGAACCCATCGTCCGGCGGCCCTTCCACTCAAGGCGCGAAAGTGTGGCCTGCCCGACACTGGTGGGTCATTCCGCAAGGGCGACCGTTTAGCGACTCGTTAAACGTGCGTAATGATCATGGCACCCATTGGGTTTGGGAGCCTGCTATAGGCATGGAGCTTGCTCAATTTATTCAGCTACTAGCCGAGCTTAACAAGGAATTTGTTCGTGCGTAGCGCGTTTGGGGGCTAAGGGAGAAGGGTATGGTCACGCTTTCCGCCAAGGCCAAACTGTTTCTCGAAGCCGTATTGTCCGATTCTCGTGCCGATTGGCTGAAGGGTGAGGTCCAGTCGCTTGGACTTGATCCATGGTCACGGCCATTGACGGAACGCGCGACCCGGATCGCTCTCGATGCATTCCGCGAAACAGAAAAGCACCTTCGCGATCGGCTTGGCGATCCTCGCATCGATGACGATGAAGAGGCCGATCTAGTCAATGATCTTGGCTTCGTGGATGCCGTCCAATCCGATCTCCGGCGAAGCCTTCGAGGCGATTAAGCCCCCTTCGGCTGACGCGGCTTTTAGCTGCCACGCTTCGCAGGAGCCTGCGGCTCGCACTGCTTCGCCACGTCCTCCATCGACCAGAGCCGGGTTTCGATTCCCGCCGCCATTGCCGGGCTAATGCGAAGCGTTTTGTGGGCCCGGACGAAGTTGTACCAGAGGCCGCATGGCGGGATTGCGGCCGCGGCCTCGATGGGGTCGTGGCGCGGCGGGTCTCGGCAAGCGGCCGGAGCGCGCTCGCTCAACTCGGTTCCGGGATTACGGCGCCGGACAGGGGTTCGACCCAGACCAGGTGATCGACGACGGATTTGACCCCCGGCAGATTTTCCGCCGCCACCCGTAGCGCAACCCGCTCGCGCTCATCGATGATGGCGCCGTCCAACTCGACGACACCCCCGGAGACCTTGACCGTCACGCTCTCCCGCGGGCCCCAGGGCTGCCTGTCGATTTCGGCGAGAACGGCCCGGCGGATCTCGTCGTCGCTGAGCGCCTGGTCGTGCTGGCCGGCGAGAAACTCGGCGAGCGCACCGACCAGGTTCGCCCGGCTGATGATGCCGACGAGCCTGCCCCGTTCGATGACCGGCAGGCGCTTGACGCGGTGGGCCTCCATCAATCGGACCACCTCGGACAGCGGGGTTTCGGGCGCGGCCGAGATCATGCTGGTCGTCATCACCTCGCCGACCTTGCGCGCGCGGGCCCGGGCATAATCCTGCGCCAGCCGGCCCGGCCCGAAGAGCAGCCCGTACCAGGTCGAATGGTGATGCTCGGTGCCGACCTCGGTGCGGCGCAAAAGGTCGCCTTCGGTAACGATGCCGACGACCATGCCGTCGCCGCTGATCACCGGAAGGCCGCTGATGCGGCGGTCGAGCATCAGGCGGGCGGCTTCCTCGATCGAGGTTTCCGGCGTCACGGTAACCACGGACGTGGTCATGATGTCGCGCGCATTCATGGTCGTTTCTCCGCAATGTGAGGCGAAGGGTAAGACGGTCCGCTCCACCCCCCATTGATCAGGATCAATCCGCGCCCCGCTCGCTTGCGGCACGATCGGCCTTGCCATACGAAAGTTCGCGATGTCGGTTCGCAATCTCGACAGAATCTTTGCTGCCCGATCGGTCGCGCTTATCGGCGCGACGCCGCGCATCGGCTCGGTCGGGTCGGTGCTGCTGCACAATCTGCGCCGTTGCGGCTTTCGCGGCGAATTGATGCTGGTGAGCCCGCACCATTCCGAAATCGATGGGCTGCCGGTCTACCAGTCGGTCGCCCGATTGCCGCAAGCGCCCGACCTTGCCGTGATCGCGACGCCGCCCGAGACGATCCCGCCGCTGATCGATGAATTGGCCGCGCGCGGCACCGGCGGTGCGGTCGTGATCACCGGCGGTTTCGGCGAGCGGGGCGCCGAGGGTCACGCGCTGCAGCAGCGGATGCTCGAGGCGGCGCAGCCGGCCCTGCTGCGCCTGATCGGTCCCAATTGCATCGGCATCATGGTGTCGCCGATCGGCCTCGACGCCAGTTTCTCTCACTTGTCGCCGTCACCTGGTGACATCGCCTTTGTCAGCCAGTCGGGCGCCATCGTTACCGCGATGCTCGACTGGGCGGTGCCGCGCGGGATCGGCTTTTCCCACGTGGTCTCGCTCGGCGACATGGCCGATGTCGATTTCGGCGACATGCTCGATTTTCTGGCGACCGATCCGCATACCCGGGCGATCCTGCTTTACGTCGAAGCGGTCACCCACGGGCGCAAATTCATGTCGGCGGCGCGGGCCGCGGCGCGGGTCAAGCCGACGCTGGTGCTGAAGGCCGGGCGCACCGGCGCCGGCGCACGGGCAGCCAGCTCGCACACCGGTGCGCTCGCCGGCGCGGATGCGGTTTACGACGCCGCGTTTCGCCGCGCCGGCATGCTGCGTGTCGACACGATCGCCGAACTGTTCGACGCCGCCGAAACGCTGGCGCTGACCGGTAACCAAAGCGGCGAACGGCTGGCGATCCTGACCAATGGCGGCGGCGCCGGCGTCCTCGCCGCCGATGCGCTGATCGCCGCCGGCGGAACACTGGCGGCGCCATCCTCCGCAACGTTGGCCCGGCTGGACCGGGTATTGCCGGCAACCTGGAGCCACGGCAACCCGATCGACATCATCGGCGACGCCCTCGGCGACCGCTATTCGGCTGCGCTGGGTGCGCTGCTCGAAGACGACGGGATCGACGCCGTGCTCGTGCTCAACTGCCCGACGGCGTTGGCGCGCCCGGCCGAAGCCGCGGCCGCGACGATTGCCGCGATCGCCGCGGCAAAGGCTGCGCGACACCGTCTGCCGAATGTCTTCACCGCCTGGCTTGGCGAGCAATCGGCGCAGGAGGCGCGGCGGCTGTTCGCCGAGGCCCGCATCCCGTCTTACGAAACGCCCGATGCGGCGATCGGCGGGTTCATGCACCGGGTGCGCTATCGCCGGAACCAGGAATTGCTGATGGAGACGCCGCCGGCACGAACCGGCGATTTTGTCCCCGACGCCGCCAGGGTGCGGGCGGCAATTGCCGGGGCGGCCGATCGCGACGGCGCCTGGCTCGCGCCCGAGGCCGCGACCGCGCTGCTCGAGGCCTATGGCATCCCGGTTGCCGCCAGCCGGATTGCCGCCGATGCCGATGCGGCCGCCGCGGCGGCGACGGGAATCGGCTTTCCGGTAGCGCTGAAAATCCGCTCGCCCGACTTGACGCACAAAAGCGAGATCGGCGGGGTGGCGCTGCATCTCGCCGACGCCGAAAGCGTGCGTCGCGAGGCGAGGGCGATGCTCGAGCGGGTCCGCGCGGCGCGCCCCCAGGCACGGCTCGACGGGTTTCTGGTGCAGGCGATGATCCGCCGCCCGGGCGGCATCGAATTGCTGGTCGGCATCGCCGGCGACCCGGTTTTCGGGCCGGTCGTCGTCTTCGGCCAGGGCGGGATCGCGGTCGAAATCGTGCATGACAGCGCGATCGAGTTTCCGCCCCTCAACGCGGTGCTGGCGCGGGCGCAGATGGCGCGCACGCGGGTGTGGCAATTGTTGCAAGGCTATCGCGGCATCCCGGCGGCCGATATCGATGCGATCGTCGATGTGCTGATCCGCGTCGGCGAGCTCGCGGCCGACCATCCGCAAATCCGCGAACTCGACATCAACCCGCTGGTCGCCGACTCGACGGGAGTCATCGCCCTCGACGCGCGGGTGCGGGTAACCAGCGAGGCGCAGCGGCTTGCCATTGCGCCCTATCCGCAATCTCTCGAATCCGTCGGGCACACGCGCGACGGTGCGGCGGTGCGCCTGCGGCCGGTGCGGCCGGAAGACGAGCCGTTATTGCATGACCTCGCCGCCCACATGACCCCCGAGGATTTGCGCATGCGCTTTTTTGCCCCGATCCGCGGGTTGTCGCATGCGATCGCGGCACGGCTGTCGCAGCTCGATTACGACCGCGAATTGGCGCTGCTCGCCGAACGCGACGGCACGGCGCTGGGCGTTGTCCGCTTTGCTGCCGATCCCGACAATCGCAGCGCCGAATATGCGATTGCCGTGCGCAGCGACTGGAAGGGGCGCGGTCTCGGCTATCTGCTGATGACCCGGCTGATCGAGATCGCTGCGGCCCGCGGCATCGGCGAACTGGTCGGCGAAGTATTGCACGAGAATCGGCCGATGCTCGAAATGTGCCGAGCGCTTGGCTTTTCGATTGCCGCGGATCCCAGGGATCCGGCGCTGACGACGGTGCGCAAGGCGCTCGCCGCGGCAGGAGAGGGCGAGCACGCCTCGCACTGCGAATGACCTCGCGATCGCTCGCGGACCGCGCGTGCTCCCGGCGACCCGTTGACCTGGGTCAATGATCGCGGCTCGGCCCGCGCCCACGATGCGCTATCGGTGAGAGTCGGCCCTGACTCTTCGATCGATAGAGAGGCCGAGAGGTTATGAACATCGTCGAAGGCAAGGACGGAGCAGCCCCGTGGTTCGATCTGCAAGGCGCGCTCGCCAGGCCCGGCCCGCAGATGTTCTTTGCGCTGGCGGCGCTGTATGGCGCGGCGGTCTTGCTGGTGTGGATCGCCGTCTACCGTCTGCATCTGGCCGAGCCGGTGCCGCCGGTGATGTGGCATGCCCATGAGATGGTTTACGGGTTCGCCGCCGCTGTTGCAGCCGGCTTCGTCTGCGGCGTGGTTCCGGCATGGTCGTACGCGCCCGCGTTGTCGGGTCGCCGGATCGGGGCGCTGGTCGCCGTCTGGCTGATCGGCCGGATCGTGATGGCCGCCAACTATGCCCTGCCGCCGTGGCTCGCCGCGGTCGCCGATCTTGCCTTTATTCCCGCTCTTGCCGCCGTCGTCGTGGTGCCGGCCATGCGCGACCGGGCGCTCCGGAACCTGGCGCTGCTGGCCTGGCTCGCCGTGGTGTGGCTGGGCGACCTGGCGATGCATGCCGATGCGTTCGGCTTTGCCGGCGACATTGCCGAGCGCGGCGCGCGGGTCGGCGTCGATGCCTACCTGCTGCTGATCGCGATCGTGGGCGGCGCGGCAATACCGGCCCTGACCAACCGGGCGTTCCACGATGCCGGATCGCGCGCGACGGCGCTGACATTGCCGTGGCTCGACGGCCTGGCGGTCGCTTCGATCGCCGTATATCTCGTCTGCGACGGCTTCGGCTGGGTCGGGGTTCCGACCGCGGCGGCGGCCCTGGCGGCGGCGCTGTTGAACGGCGCGCGGCTGGTTTTGTGGCGCGGCTATCGGTTTCCCCACGCGCCCGACATCTGGATCTTGCACTGCCTCTATCTGTGGATGGTGCTAGGCTTGTTGATCGAGGCCGGCACGCCGATCTTCGGCGCGGTCGCGGACATGGCGGCCATCCATGTGCTGACCGCCGGCGCGATCGGCACGGCATCGATCGCGCTGATCTCGTGGGCGCATTACGCCCGGAGCGGTCATGCCGGATTCGCCGACCGCTTCACGGTTGCGGCTTATGGTCTGGTGACCCTTGCGGCCGTCCTGCGCGTGGCCGCCCTGTTGGTGCCAGGGGGCTTCGCCCGCCTGGTCATCGCTTCGGGGATCGTGTGGGTGCTCGCCTTCGTCGCCCTGCTGATCGCCTGTCTGTCGGGGCTGGCGGTGCCGCGCCGATCGGTCTCCTGAACCCGTCTACCAGGTGACAAACATCGCGATCACCGCAGCGGCCATGGCCGTGGTCGACAGCCAGCCCATCGCCCGGAGCGGCCGCGGCAGGACGAAATCTCCCATTACCCGGCGCTGGGTGGCCATCACCATGATCATCACCATCAACGGCACCGCGACGACGCCGTTGATGACGGCCGCCCAGAACAATGCCTTGATCGGGTCGATATCGACGAAATTGATGAATACGCCGACCAGCGTCGCGACCGCGATCGTGCCGTAAAAGGCTTTGGCGTCTCGCGGCATACGGCTGAGGCCGGTCGGCCACCCGAGAGCCTCGCCGAGCGCATAGGCCGCCGAGCCCGCCAGGATCGGCACTGCCAGCAATCCCAGGCCGACAATCCCGACCGCAAAGACGATGAAGGTGAATGGGCCGGCGATCGGGCGCAGGGCCTCGGCCGCCTGGGCGGAGGTCTGGATATCGGTGATGCCATGGGCGTTCAGCGTCGCCGCCGTCGTCACGATGATGAACCAGCTTATGAGGTTCGACATCCCCATGCCGAAATACGTATCGAGCCGGATGCGGCCGATCTCGGCGCGCGCTTCCTCGGGCGCCTCGCGCAGCGGGTGCGCCGCGGGGTCGATGCGCTCGTCCTCCGCTTCCTCCGACGACTGCCAAAAGAAGCAATACGGGGTGATGGTGGTGCCGAGCACGGCGACGATCCCGACGATGTAGCTTTTCTGCCAAGTAAAGCCCGGGACGAACGACCCCAGCACGACCTCGCGCCACGGCACCCGCACCGTCAGCGCCGCGGCCACATAGGCGAACAGCGACAGCGATGCCCATTTGAGGATGGCGGCATAGCGCTCGTAGCGCGAGAACACTTCGAGCAGGGCGCAGCCGGCAGCGAATGCGATTACATAGAGATGCGCCGAGCCCCCGATAAGCAGGCGCAGCGCATCGCCCATCGCGCCAAGATCGGCGCCGAGATTGACGATGTTTGCCGTCAACAACAGGCCGACGATGCTGCGCAGCAGCCAGGGCGCATAATTGGCCCGGATATTGCCGGCGATGCCGTCGCCGGTCACCCGCCCGATGCGCGCGCTGATCTCCTGGATTGCCGCCATCAGCGGCCAGGTGAACAGCATGACCCAGGTCATCGCATAGCCGAACTGGGCGCCGACCTGCGAGTAGGTGGCGATGCCGCTGGGGTCGTCGTCCGATGCGCCGGTGATCCAGCCCGGGCCGATATAGCGCAACAGGCGCGATCGCCGGGCAACTTGGCCCGCCCAATAATGGGCGATTCGCGCCGCGATCGGCGACGCGCGGGGTTTGGCGCGGCGATCAAACCTGATGATGGTCATCGATGCCCGCGGAGCGCGGGGTCGGGCACAGCCACTGGACGCTCTAATCGATCCGCAAATATCCCCTCACGAGGATTTTGACCTGATCCAGCGCCAAGGCAAAGGCTGCAGTCGCGAGCAGCAACGTTTCCAGGATGGCCGCCGGCAGCGGAACCATCAGGATGCCCGCAAAGGCCAGCAGCGAGACGATGGCGATATCGGCGCCGGTGGCCAGCAGCATGACGGTCGCCGGGCGCGAGCTCCACAACCGGCCGCGCTCACGCAGCACATAGACATTCGCCTGTCCGGCGTAGACGAGGAGCACGAACGTAAGCGTGCGCATCTGGTCCGTGCCGAGGCCGAACCCGTACCAGCCGATCGCCAGCATGCCGACGCAGTAGGCGAGCTTGAACAGGCCCAGCGGGACCGCCGCAAGGGTCAGGTTGCGGATGCGCCAGGCGTTCGGATAGGGCGACGGCCGGGCGCGGTCGGCGGCGCGCGACATCATTACGATGTCGCCGGTCAGCATCGACAGCGCCTGCAATAGCGGCGTCAGCACCGCGTGCCCGGTCATGACCAGCCCGACCCCGAGGACCACGAGCGTCGCGCATTTGTTGACGAGGATGCTGAGCGTGTAGGTCAGGACGCGCTGAAAGGCCGAGCGGCCTTCCCTGATGCAGGCGACGATGCCGCCGAGGCCGGCGCCAGTCAGCACGACGCCCGCGGCGGCCTTGGCGACGTCGGTGGCGGTCGACACCGCGATGCCCATCTGCGCCTGGCGCAATGCCGGCGCATCGTTGGCCCCGTCGCCGCACATGCCGACCGCGTGGCCGCGCCGCTGGAAGCTTCTGACCAGGCGGAACTTGTCTTCGGGAAAGACGCCGGCATAAACCGCGTAATCTTCGGGTCCGACGCTGTCCGGAATTTTCCCCGACGGGCAGATCGCGCCGTCGAGTCCGATCGCGTGGGCGACCGTGGCGGCGGTGGCAACTGCGTCGCCCGATACCATGACCGGTCGCACGCCGAGCGCGGTCAGCTCCGCCAGCAGCGCCGCGGAGTCGGCCCGCGGCGGGTCGCTGAACGCGATCAGGCCGAGAAGCCTCATCGCGCCGGGGGGCCCGGCGGCGACGGCAAGGGTGCGATATCCGGCCGCGGTAAACCGCTCAAGCGCGGCGCTGGCCGTCTCGGTCAAGGGCGCCACTGCGGCAACCGCCGCCGGGGCGCCCTTGACGATGCGGAGCTCGGCGCCGGTGCGGTCGATCGCCAGCGCCTCCGCCATCTTGGTGCCGGGATCGAACGGCGTGAACCGCCGCAGCGCCGGCGTATCCGGCGAGGCCGGCCCGGAGGCGGCGCGCGAACGGATCGCCGCGTCGATCGGGTCGCGCCCGTCTACCGAGCTGGCAAGCGCCGCGGCGGCCAGGACCTTCGCCTCGCCGCAACCGTCGGCGACAGCGTGCACCTCCGCCACGGTCAGCGCGTTTTCGGTCAGGGTTCCGGTCTTGTCGGCGCACAGCACGTCGATCGTCGCCGCCTCGTGCAGTGCCGAAAGGCGTGTCAGCAATACTCCGCGCAGCGCCAGCGCCTTGGCGCCCAGCGTTGCGGCCAGCGTGAACGTCGCCGGCAAGGCCACCGGAACCGCCGCCAGCAGCGCCGTCAACACGAGCCGAATGATCTGTGCCCCGGTCAGCGCGAGCATATGGGCATAGGCGACCATGGCGACGACCAGCGCGAAATTGACGATCGTCAGGTTTCGCACCACCCCGAGCACCGCGCGCTGCTCGCTGCTCTCGACATGCGCCACGCGCACCAGCTCGGCGGCGCGGCCGAAATAGGTGTGCGATCCGGTTCCGACCACCTCGCCCGTTGCCTCGCCGCGGCGTACGAGGCTTCCGGCGAAGGCGGTGGCGCCCGACGCGAGTTCGGCCGGGATCGACTCGCCGGTCAGCATCGACTGGTCGAGCAATAGCGAGCCGGCGTTCAGCCTCACGTCCGCGGGGACGACGGTGCCCAGCGACATCTGGACCAGATCCCCGGGCACCAGCTCTGCCGCCGGCAATTCGACCCAGCTTCGGTCCCGCCTGGCGCGGGCCTTCAAGGCGAGGCGCTGCTTGAGCAGGGCCAGCGCGGCCTCCGCGCGGCCTTCCTGAAAGAGGCCGAGGGCGACGTTGACGATCAACAGGCTCGCGACCATCACCGGCTCGATGCGCTCGCCGATCGCGAGCTGCAAGACGATCGTCGCCTCGAGCATCCACGGCACCGGCGTCCAGAAATGCCGGAGCACCCGTTGGACCGGGCCAACCTTTCGCTCGGGAATCGCATTCGGGCCGAATTGCAACCGCAGGCGCGCGGCTTCCGCCGAGGACAGCCCCTCCGCCTCCGGCAGCGCGACCGGTGCGGCTTCGGCGGCGACGGTATCGCTCACGGGTGCCCTCATTGCGCGCGCCGTCTCGCGCGGGCTGCGGCCGGCGGCAGTGCCGGTTTCGCCGCCGGCCGCGCCTGGCCGATCAGGCCGCCTTGACCTCGATCTTCTGCTGCTTCTGGGCCTGCGCGGTCTTGGGCAGGGTGATCGTCAACACGCCCTTTGCCAGGTCGGCGGCGATCTGCTCGCGGTTGACGCTCTCGGGGAGCATGAAGGAGCGCTGGAACGAGCCGTAGGCGCGCTCCGACACGTGGCGATCCTTTTCCTTTTCCTCCTTCTCGTAGCTCTTCTCGCCCTTGATCGTCAGCGTGTCGCCCAACACCGAAACGTTGATGTCCTTCTGTTCCAGGCCCGGCAATTCGGCGGTGATCTTGTAGGCATTGTCGTCTTCGGTCACATCGACCGCCGGGCTCGGAAACGTGAACGAGCTTCGGTAATCCCACGCCGGCTCGATATCAAACAGGCGCCGGAACGTCGGCAGGCCGAAACCGCTCGAAAAGCGGTCGAACAGCCGATCCATCTCGTTGCGGAACGACCGGAAGACGTCCGGCGTCCGGGCCGGCACTGTTCTTTTCACTTCGACGGGAGCATCGGCCATCAGAAATCTCCGTTTTATCAAGACTTGATCGAGTATTTGTTATGCGCTGGAGCCCGGCGCGGCCTTGATTCAGATCAACCTTCGACCGGCGCGAAGGCCGTCAGGCCTCGATCTCGATGTGGTCCTTGACCTCGGTGACACCGGGTGCCGACCATGCCGCCTGCTCGGCAATACCGCGCTCGAACCAGGAATGCACCTTGCCGTCGAGGATCACCGTGTCGTCTTCGGTCCGCACGGTAATCCGAGAGGCATCCAATTCAGCCCTTCGGCGCAAGGCCTGTTCGATTTTCTCCTTAACTTCCGAAGCCCCGACCGGCGACCTGATCCGGATCAGATTAACGATGCCCACGATGCCGCGAAGATTATGCAGGGCGTCAGCCACCGCGGTTTTCTGGTCGCGCCGCTCGACCTCGCCCTCGAGGGTCACGACGCCTTTCTCGACCTTGACGGCGATGCGGTCGGCGGGGATCGCGACACGCCATCTGAGCAGGTCTGCCGCTCGGCGGGCGATTTCGTCGTCAGCCATCATGTGGCGGGACGGCAGGCGAACTTCGATTTCTTCGGCAATCGCCCTCACTCCCTTGACCTTGCGCACCGCGCGTTCGGCCGCCAGCTTTTCGCCATAGCTCGACACAAACCCGCTCAGCGTCACGACGCCGGCATAAACGCCGACCCCGATGCGGGTTGCGTTGACCCTCGGCTCGAAATCCAGTTCGTCCAGAACCGCCTGTCGCAGCCAATAGTCGTTCATGGCAAGGCTCCACGGAAAGAGATGCTGCGCCGTCACGCACAGTCGGTGCAGGGCGCTGTAAACCGGTTCCCCGAGCCGTATCCGTTTACTCGTCGGCGTCACAAAGCGGCTGTAGCTGGCGTTCGATCCGCCGCGCCTCGGCCTCGAGATCCTCGGCGGTCCGCAGCCGGCTTGCCCAGATTGCCGGATTTTCCGCGCGCTCGGCGAACTCCCGATACCACGCGGCCAATTCTCTAAGCCTGTCCGGTGTTCCCATGACCTTCGCCTGATGTTCTCCCGGTTCACAGCGGAAACGGCGTCTTTCGCATAGCCATTTTCCGGACCGGCGCGGCCCCGTGTGCCGGGCCGCACCCGCCTCGACAAGGGCGCCGCTATTTACGGCTCGACCTGGATGTGGTCCGAAACCTCGGTGACCCCCGGCGCAGCCCAGGCCGCCTGTTCGGCGAGGCCGCGCTCGAACCAGGCGCGAACCTTGCCGCCGAGCGTGACTTTTCCGCCATCGACCTGCACGGTGATCTGCGATGCGTCCAGTTCGGCGCTGCGGCGCAGCGCGTTTTCTATCTTGTCCTTGACCTGGGACACCTGGAGCGGCGAGGCCACGCGGAGCTCGTTGATGACCGCGGTCACCCCGGTCAGGTTGTGGACTGCGGCCTGTGCGTCGTGCTTCTGGAACTGATAGTCGACCTCGCCCGACAGCGTGACCATGCCCTTCTCGACCTTCAGCTGGATGCGGTTCTCCGGAAGACCGACGCGCCATCTGATCACATCGATCGCCCGCGCCGCGATCTGGTCATCGGCGAGCTTTTTGTCGGAAGGCAGACGCACCTCGATCTCCTCGGCGATGGCCTTGACCCCTTTGACCCGCCGCGCGGCGCGCTCAGCCGCCAGCTTTTCGGCATAACTCGAGACGAACCCCGTAAGGGTGACCACCCCGCCGCTGACATTGACGCCAATATGTGCAGCATCGACGCTGGGCTCGAAGTCGAGTTCCTCAAGAACGTCCTGCTTCAACGCATAATCGCTGCTCATGGTGACGACTCCCTGGGGATGTAGAGGCTGCATCATGGTGAGCGACCGCCGCTGCGGCATTGATACAGATCAGCGTGGTGGGCCAGCCGGTTGGGCGCAAACGCGCGGTCACTCGACCGTGCCCGGCTCGAACAGGCGGAGATGGTCATGGACGCCCTTGACGCCGGGGGCGTTTTCGACCGCGACACGCAGGGCGATCCGCTGACGCTCGTCGTGGATCAGGCCGTGCAGCTCGACGACGCCGTTCTCGACGGTGAAAGAGACGGACCGGTGCGGGACCCAAGCCTGGCAATCCAGCTCCGCGCTAATCCGTTCGCGGATGGCCTCGTCGTCGACCGGCGATGGCGCTTCCTGTAGCGACCCGAGGAGAAAGGCGTGAAGCAGGTTGACGCGGCTGACGACGCCGATCACCCCGCCGTTTCTGACCACCGGTATCCGCTTGATGTGGTGCCGCTCCATCAGGGCGGCCGCCTCCTCGAGCGGAGCATCCTCGCCGATCGTCACGACCCCGCAGGTCATGATGTCTTTCACCGTGCGGGCCCGGGCGCGCGTATATTCCGCCGCAAGCTGCCCGATGTCGGCGGCAACCTCGCCCCACGAGCGGCGCCGCCGCTCGGTGCCGGTTTCGACCCGCCGCAGAAAATCCCCTTCGGTGACGATGCCCACCAGCTTCCCGCAATCCTGCACCGGAAAGCCGCTGAGACCGTAGCGCAGCATCAGCTGCGCGGCCTTGCGCAACGGGGTATCGGGCGCAAGCGAGATCACGCCGCGGGTCATCACGTCGCCGACCTTCATCTCATCCCTCCTCGGCTATCGCGCCCAGCATGGCGGGAAGCCGGCGGATTCGCGTTGACGCAGATCAAGCGGCCGGCGGCCCCGCGGCTTTTTATCGGTTGCGAAACAGATGCGGCCTCAGGCGACGGCGCGACCGCGTGATGACGACAGGAGACAGAGGCAACGGGGCCCGCCGTCTTTCGACATTAAGTTTCGGATTGAGGGCTTTTCTTCGCCATCTCCGCCTGGACGCGCGTAACCATTTCTCCCGGGTTGAAAGGCTTATCCAGTACGACGAGGGCGCCTGCAGCAAGGGCCCGGGCCGTATTGGCGGCGGTCGGCCGGGCCGACACGACAATGGCTGAGACCGCGTCGCCGCGTTCTCGCAACTCTTCGAGCAGGTCGAGGCCGCTCATCCCCGGCAGCTGAATGTCGATAACCAGGCAATCCGCAGCGCCGTGTTTGCCGTCTTCAAGGAACGCCTCGGCCGAAGCGAAGGCGCGCGCCTCGACGCCCGCGCAATCCAGCAGCAGGCGCAGGGACTCGCGACTCTCGCTATCGTCCTCTATGATAAAAATCACTGTCTTCGCCCAGTCGTATTAGCAGGTTAAAATCAGTTCTATGGTGGGCATTGATCTCGATCAGGCTGACTCATAAAAAAGAGGTTGCACGGAGGGGGTCGCCATTTCTCGATAGCGTCTTCTTAGTGTAATGGCGGTTGTGAGTATGCGGCATCAACGTTAATGCAACGCGCATCTGCTCACGCTGCCTGTCGGAGGTCGGAGCAGGTTTATGGCGGCGGATAAGAACTTTCAGCTGATCGTCGAGGCCGCGCCGAACGCGATGGTGATGATCGACGGCGCGGGCACGATCGTGCTGGTCAACGCCCAGACCGAGCGCATTTTTGGCTACTCCCGGGGCGAGCTGCTGGGTGCATCGGTTGAAATGCTGGTGCCGCATCGGTTTCGCGGTGAGCATCCCGGAATGCGTGCAGCGTTTTTCGCCGAGCCGAGAGCGCGGCCGATGGGGGTCGGACGCGACCTGTTCGCCCTTAGAAAGGACGGCAGCGAGCTCCCGGTCGAG
The DNA here is from genome assembly GCA_030041385.1 of Alphaproteobacteria bacterium. Classification (GTDB taxonomy): domain Bacteria; phylum Pseudomonadota; class Alphaproteobacteria; order ATCC43930; family CGMCC-115725; genus DATARH01. Next base: position 28,538 of record JASHNY010000171.1, on the reverse strand, counting down.
ATCGGTCTCACCCCGATCGAGACTGAGGAAGGCATGATGGTGCTGGCGGCAATCGTCGACATCACCGAGCGCAAGGCGGCCGAACAGGCGCTGCGCGACCGCGATCAGCAGCTTCGCACCCTGGGCGCGATCGTCGAATCCTCCGACGATGCCATCATCAGCAACGCCCTGGACGGCACTATCACGAGTTGGAACAAGGGCGCCGAACGCATCTTCGGATATGAAGCGGCAGAGATGATCGGCCAGTCGATCATGCGTCTCGCCATACCCGGAGAGCGCGACGACATCCTCGGGATTCTCGATCAGATCAGCCGCGGCGAGCCGGTCAGCCACTACGAGACCGCGCGTCGGCATAAAGGCGGTGAAATTCTGCACGTGTCGCTGAGCGTCTCCCCGATCCGCGATATCGGCGGCCGGGTCATCGGCGCCTCGAAGATCGCCCGAGACATCACCGCGGCGAAGCAGGCCGAGGCGGAACTGGTCGAGCGTAACGCGCATCTCCGCTCGATCCTCGAGACCGTGCCCGATGGCATGATCGTCATCGACGAGCGCGGCACCGTGGAATTCGTCAGCGCCACGGCGGAGCGCATGTTCGGCTATGCCGCCGGCGATGTCGTCGGACGCAACGTCAACATGCTGATGCCGTCGCCGTATCACGAAAATCACGACGCCTACCTCACCCGATACCGGACCACCGGAGAGCGGCGGATCATCGGCATCGGCCGGGTCGTGGCCGGGCGGCGAAAGGACGGATCGGTGTTCCCGATGGAACTTTCGGTCGGGGAAATGCACGTCGACGGCTACCGCCGGTTCACCGGCTTTGTGCGGGACCTGACCGAGCGCCGGGAGACGGAACGACGGGTGCAGGAGCTGCAGTCCGAATTGTCGCACGTGGCGCGGCTTACCGAGATGGGGCAGATGGCGTCGGCCATCGCCCACGAGGTCAACCAGCCGCTGACGGCGGCGAACAATTATCTCGAGGCCGTCCGGATGCTGCTGACTGCGGGCGACGAGGCGGCACGCGCCCGCGCGCTGGCGGTCACGGACAATGTCGTGGCCCAACTCGGCCGCGCCGGGGAGGTCATCTCGCGGCTGCGCGCCTTTCTGACCAAGGGTGAGGTGCAGCGGCGGGCGGAGGATGTGACCAAGGTGATCGAGGAGGCGAGCGCGCTCGCCCTGATCGGCGCCAAGCAGCGCGGCGTCACGTTCGAACTGCGCACGTCGCCGCACCTTCCGCCGGTGATGATCGACAAGGTCCAGATCCAGCAGGTGATCGTCAACCTGATGCGCAACGCGGTCGAGGCGATGGAGGCGAGCGAGCGGCGGCATCTGACCATCGCGACCGAGCTGGCGGAGAGGTCGCTGGTCAGAGTCAGGGTTGCCGATACCGGGCCGGGGATCGCACCGAACATTGCCGACCGTCTGTTCCAGCCCTTCGTCACGACCAAGGCGCAGGGCATGGGCGTCGGGTTGTCGATCTGCCGTTCGATCGTGGAGGGCCATGGCGGCAAACTGGCGGTCGAGGCCAATCCGGAGGGCGGCGCGAGCTTTTGCTTCAGCCTGCCGGCGGCGACGTAATGCCCGGGTGCGCGGGCGGGTTTGCTAGCGCGGGCGCGGCCGCGGCGAGACCCGCACTGCAGCCGGGATCGGGAGCTTCGTCGGCTGCAGCAATGCAACAGCCAGCCCGGCGCCGCCAAAAGCCGTGGCCATGCAGATCAGCATCGCGGTGACAGTCATCCGGTCCTCCGATCCGTGCGCGTTTACCCTGAAACAGCAAATCACCGGCAGAGGCCGCCGGCATTGACGCAAATCAAGCGACGGAACCGGGTTCGGACACGGCCGGAATGCGGTCGGCGGATTTGACCGCGGTCAGCTCCGCCGGCGGCGCATTCAGCAGCACCTGGAGATCGGCAGCGGACAGAGTCTCCTTTTCGAGCAGCAGCCGCGCGCCCCGCTCCAGCAGGTCGCGGCGGGTCGACAGCAGGTCGGTGGCGCGTTCCGAGGCGCGTGCCACCAGCTCGCGCACCGCGCAATCGATTTCTCGCGCGGTCTGCTCGGCATAGGTTCGTTCGAGCCAGGCCGGCGTATCGCCGCCTTGCAAAAGCATCGAGCGCTGCCGGTCATAGGCGACCTCGCCGAGCGAGGGCACCATGCCGTATTGCGCCGCGGCGCTGCGGGCGATGTCGGACGCTTTCGCCAGGTCGTCCGCCGCGCCCGTGGAGACCTCGCCGAACACCAGCCGCTCGGCGGCGCGGCCGCCGAGCAAGACCGCCATCTTGTTTTCGAGTTCGTCTTCGGTCAGCAAAAAGCGGTCTTCGGTCGGGCGTTGGATCGTATAGCCGAGCGCGCCGATGCCGCGCGGGATGATCGAAACCTTCTGCACCCGGTCGACCCCCGGAAGCAGCGACGAGGTCAGCGCGTGCCCCATTTCGTGATAGGCGACGATCTCGCGCTCCTTGCGGCTCAACAACCGGTTCTTCTTTTCCAGACCGGCGACGATCCGCTCGATTGCCGCGGTAAAATCGGCCGTCACCACGCTTTCGGAGCTGCGCCGGGTCGCCAGCAAAGCCGCCTCGTTGACGAGGGTCGCGAGATCGGCGCCGGTGAAGCCGGGGGTCAGCGCGGCGACCTCTTCGGCCGAAACGTCGGACCCGAGACGGATCTTCTTCAGATAGATGTTCAGGATCTGGACCCGGCCGGTTTTGTCGGGCCGGTCGACCAGCACCTGGCGGTCGAAGCGGCCGGCGCGCAGCAGCGCCGGATCGAGAATTTCCGGACGGTTGGTGGCGGCGAGCAGAACCAGCCCGACGGTCGGATCGAAACCGTCGACCTCGGAGAGAAGCTGGTTCAGCGTCTGCTCCTTCTCGTCGTTGCCGCCGAGGCGCCCGGGTGCGCCGCGCGCATGGCCGAGCGCATCGAGCTCGTCGATGAAAATGATCGCCGGCGCGCTCTTGCGGCCCTGCTCGAACAGGTCGCGCACCCGAGCGGCGCCGACGCCGACATAAAGCTCGACAAACTCCGACCCGTTGATCGACAGAAACGGCACTCCCGCCTCGCCGGCCACGGCGCGGGCCAGCAGCGTCTTGCCGGTTCCCGGCGGCCCGACCAGCAGCACCCCTTTGGGTACGTGCGCGCCGAGCCGGCCGTAGCTGACCGGGTCTTTCAGGAAGGCCACCACCTCCTTCAGTTCCTCCTTGGCCTCATCGACCCCGGCAACATCGTCGAACGTCGTTTTGGTATCGGTTTCGGTAAAAACCCGCGCCTTGCTGCGCGTCATCGCCATCGCCGCCCCGGCCCCGCCAACGCCGCCGCGCATAAACAGGAACGGGAGCACCAGCAGCATCGGCAGCCATAACAGCCAGCTCACCCAGCTTGTGCCGGACGTCGCAGTGGCCGAGTACTCGATCTTGTGCCGCTCGAATTGGGTGGACAGATCCGGCGGTACCCGGGTGGTGACAATGGTGCTGCCATCCTCTCGCGTCGCCTCGATCTCGTCGCCGCTCACGGTGACGGATTTGATGCGGTTTGCGTTGAGTTCCTGTTCGAACACGCTGTACGCCACGCGCTCGCGCTCGGGCCCGTGCGCCAGGAACAGCGGCAATGCGACGAGGCCCAGAAGCAGCAGGCAGAGAACAATCGGGAAGATTCGCGTCAAAGGATCCATCGAGGTTTCCCAACTGCCGGAAACGCCATGGCAATCAATAGCGGGTTTCGTGCTCCTCACATTGAGATGGATCAACCGAGGGAGTGCCCCGAGCCGGGCCTTCGAGCAGGGGGCAGCCCCCGGTGACGCCGCGCGTCGCGCCTTGAAACGAAACCTCTATGCACTCCTCGCTGCAGTCGCGCAGGCGGCGCAGACTTCGTCGACGAGGCCCGGCGGCAATAGCGGCTCGCCCTTTATTTCGTACCACTTGACGATATCCCGCCAGACCGTCGCCGCCGACTCGGCATACCAGAACAATTCGCGGTCCTCGGGGTCGATCATCCCTTCGGCGACCACGAAGTCCGGGTCGAACACGCGACGCCAGTACGCTTCGCCGACAAGGACGATAGGCACCGGGTCCATCTTGCGTGTTTGCGCCAGGGTCAGCACCTCGAACAATTCGTCGAGCGTGCCGTATCCGCCCGGAAAGGCGACAAGGGCCCGCGCCCGCAGCAGAAAGTGCAATTTGCGCATCGCGAAGTAGTGAAAGCTGAAGCACAGCTCAGGACTGACATAAGGGTTCGGATACTGCTCATGCGGCAGGGTGATGTTGAGGCCGATAGATTTTGCCCCCGCCTCGTGGGCGCCGCGATTGGCTGCCTCCATGATCCCGGGCCCGCCGCCGGTCATCACCATGATGCGGCCGCCGATCGCATGCTCGCCGCATCTGCCGATCAGGTATCCCAGTTCGCGGGCGACATCATAGTAACGGCTCTTCTCGGCGACCCGCCGGGCGACGGCGAGCCGTTCGGCCAGCTCGTGATCATCGGGTGCAGCGGCCAGGGCCGCCGATAACGCATCGCAATTGCGCCGCGCGGCCACCGGCTCGGGGAGCCGCGTGCCGCCGAACACGACGACCGTATGCGCCACCCGATGCTGGACAAGGAGCTGCTGCGCCTTTTGATAATCGAGCATCAGCCGCAATCCACGCATATCCTGGCGTCGCAGGAAGTCGGGATCGCGGTCTGCCGCGAGATAGCTCGGACTGTCGATGATCGCCTTGATCTGTGCCGGCGCCTGAGGGTCCTCCGATCCGGGTTTCGGGTGACGCTGCGGCAGTGACCGGCGGCGTTGGCCGACCGGGTTCGGCTGTTTCATCTGTCCGGCTCCTCCGTGACAAGGCCTGGATCGCTTCTGCGAGCGATCTTCGTATTACACGAAATAGCTCTTGAGCGGCGGGAAGCCGTTGAAGGCCACGGCGGAGGCGCTGGTCGTGTAGGCGCCGGCCGACAGGAAGTCGACCGGATCGCCGATTTCGAGGTCCAGCGGCAATTCGTAGGGGTGGCGATGATACAGAATGTCGGTGCTGTCGCAGGTCGGGCCGGCGATCACCACCGGTCCGCACGGGCTGCCGGCGTGCGGCGTTCTCAGGCAGTAGCGAATCCGCTCGTTCAGCGTTTCGGTCAGCCCGCTGTAGAGCCCGGCGTCCAGATAGATCCAGCGCTCGTGCTCGCGTGATGCCTTGCGCGAGATCAACAGGATTTCGGCTCGTAACAACCCCGCATCCGCCACCAGAAAGCGTCCGGGCTCGATCAGGATGCGCGGCCGCGCGGAGCCGAATTCGCGCGTGAGCGCGCGCTCGATCGCCTCGGCGTAGTCGGCAAGGGGCGGCACGGGCGTCAGGTAGTGGCCTGGCAGCCCGCCCCCGAGGTTGAGCAGTTCGAGGTTGACGCCGCGATGGGCGCAAGCGCGAAACACCCATGCGGCATGCGCGATCGCGGCATCCCAGGCCAGCGGATCGGTCTGCTGCGAGCCGACATGAAACGACAGCCCCACCGGACGCAGACCGAACTGTTTGGCGGCGACGAGCAACTCCGCCGCGATATGGGCCTCACAGCCGAATTTGTGGGTCAACGGCCATTCCGCCCCCTTGTTCACGACCAGGAGACGGCAGAACACGCGGGCGCCGGGCGCATGGCGCGCCAGCTTTTCGAGTTCGGCGACGCTGTCGAACGCGAACAGGTCGATGCCGCCGGCCGCCGCCCCGGCAATGGCGCTGCCGCGTTTTATCGTACTGCCGAACGAGAGCCGTTCAGGGGGGATGCCCAGCGCCCGGCAAATCCCGATCTCGCCGGGGCTGGCAAGGTCGAAATTCGCGCCCAACTCGGCCAGCGCGGCCACGATCTCGGTCGCCGGGTTGGCCTTGACCGCATAATAGATGCGCGCCGTCGGCAGTGCCGCGCGCAGTTCGGCAAAGCGGCGGCGAACGATGCCGAGATCGATCACCACGCAAGGCGTTGCCGGCCGATGCTCGGCGAGGAAGGCATCGTGTCGCGGACTTGCCGCGGCTTGAGACAGGGCGGCCGAAGACGACGCCATGGCGGAACCTGCTAGCGGGACAGCAAGAGCGGATAGGCGGCGAGGGCCAATTCGGCGACGATCAGCAGCACGATGTACCATTCAACCCGGGCGCTGCTGCGCGCCTGCACCAGCCCGAGCAGCATCTGGACGGTGCGGGCGATGATGTCGAGCTTGCGATCGAGTGCGCGGTCACGGTCGCGCAGCTCGTATTCCTCCGCCAGCCGCACGTAGAGGCGTTCGAGCGCCGGGTGTTCCCACAGCAGCTCCGGCGTTTCGCTGGTTTCCACCCGGCCGACCATCTTATGCTGCATCGACAGCACGTTGCCGATGTGGCGAAGCAGCTCCTTGCTGCGCCCGCCGACCCGCCCGCTCTGCCGCAACGCCGCGGCGAGCGGCTCGATCTGGTCGAAAATGAAGGCAATGCTCGTTTCGTAATGGGCCAGCACGAGGTTCTTTGCCAGGATGTCGGCGACCAGCTGAAGGCGCTCGATGGTCTGGGCCGGCAGGACGATCGTGCCGGTGGCGTCTACGTGCTGCTCGGCGCCCGGGCGGATCACCAGTTGCGTCTGCTCCTGTTCCGGCGCCGCCAACGGGTCGGTGACAAACGCGTCGAGGGTGGCAAGAAAGCGGTCGCCGGCGTCGCGCTCCGCCCCGAACAGCACGGTGATGCCATAGCGGAACAATACGGCGATGCCGCCCGTGGGAACCGCGAGCGCGAGCGGTGCCGTGCCCAAGACATTGCCGCCCTCGAACGCGCGCGTGTCGAGCCGTTCGCCCAGCAGCACCGCCCTCACGCTGATCGGTTCGGCCGGTCCCGCGATCGGCGCGGTCCGGGCGATTTGGGGTTCGGTGATCATCGTGGTCCAAGCCGTCGCCCGCCTATTTGGCGCAGCCGGCGGATCCGCTCTTCGGTCGGCGGGTGATCGCTGAGCAAGGTCGGCAGGTGAAGGATCGGCCCGAGCGGCAGAAGTTGGCGCAGCCGCCAATATTGCCATTCCCGTAATTTGGCGAGTGCCGATGCGAGGGACATCGGGTCGCCGGTCAGCTCGGCCGCTTCGAGGTCGGCTTCCGCCTCGCGCGCCCGGGACAATGCCAATCGCAGCAGACCGACCATTGTCGGGGCCGCGGCGAGCGCAACGATGGAGAGGATCGGAAACTGCGTTAGCGGCGAGGCGTCGATCACAAAGCGAAAGAACACGACGATGATGCCGACCTGGCTCAGCACTCGCGTCAGCCCCTCCAGTACCGTCCCGAGCTGCATCATCAGGATGTCGCCATTGCGCAAGTGCACGATTTCGTGCGCCAGTATTCCGCAAAGCTCGCGTGTGCTGAGGCCCGACAGTACCGAATCGGCAACGGCGATTGTCGCGGCGTCGCCTTCGCCGAGCGTGAACGCCACCGGCAGCCGGCTGTAAAAGCGGCGCAGCCGCGGTGCCGGCGAAACCCCCGCGCGCCGGCACAGCACGGTGAAGGGCGCCGCGAGCCGCAACCCGTCGTCGAACGATAGCGGGCCGGCGCGGATCGCGGCGAGCATCACATCGACCGGCGCGCGCCGTACCGTCGCCAGGGACAGCGTGCCGACGGCCATGCTCCAGACAACGCCGCCCGAGCCCGCGACGATCCAGCCGCACCCGGCAAGAAGCCCGCCGATCGCCAACAGCAGCAGGACGGAGTGCATCCGGCTGCGCCGCCAACGCCGACGATCGGGGGTGACGAGATTCGGCGAGCGCGGCTCGCTTCCGGACGAGGATGAATCGTACCACACGCGGCGATGATCGCGGGTCGGCCGCGGGCCCACCTTGATCCAGATCAGCGCGCGACGGCGCGGTCGTTGACAAAGTGCACCGGTTGCAGCTGCTGGAGCTGGGGATGAGAAGCACATTTCGGCGGACGGCGACATCCGGCAAGGCCGCGACAAACGTTGCAGCTTCGCCGCGCCGCCGGATTGTCATCCTGGGAGCCGCGGGTCGCGATTTTCATAATTTCAACGTCGTCTATCGCAATGATGCAGCGGTCGAAATCGTCGCTTTCACCGCCGCACAAATCCCCGGCATCGCCGGCCGCCGCTATCCGGCGACGCTGGCAGGCGCGCTTTACCCCGACGGCATCCCGATTGTGGACGAGGGCGCGTTGGAGCGGCTGTGCCGGGACGAGCAGATCGATGAAGTCGTCTTCGCCTACAGCGACGTGCCGCATGAGCACGTGATGCACCTCGCCTCGCGATCGCTCGCGGCGGGTTGCGATTTCACCCTGCTTGGGCCGCACAGCACGATGCTGGCCTGCGCCCGGCCGGTTATCGCCGTCACCGCGGTACGTACCGGCTGCGGCAAGTCGCAGATCGCGCGATACCTGTCCCAGCATCTCCGGGCGCAGGGCCATCGCGTCGCGGCCGTCCGCCATCCGATGCCGTACGGAGACCTGGCCGCCGAGCGGGTGCAGCGGTTCGCCACGCTCGCCGATCTCGACCGCGCCCGCTGCACCGCCGAGGAGCGCGAGGAATACGAGCCTCACCTGGCGGTCGGCACGCTCGTTTTCGCCGGCGTCGACTATGCCGCCATCCTGGAGGCCACCGCGGCCGAAGCGGACATCGTGTTGTGGGATGGCGGCAACAACGACTTTCCGTTTGTCAAGCCGGACCTGCACATCGCGGTCGTCGACGCGTTGCGGCCAACCCAGGTTGCGACCCACCATCCCGGCGAGGCGGTTGCGCGCATGGCCGACGTCCTGCTGATCAACAAGGTCGATGGCGTACCCGCCGCCGATCTTGAGGCGTTGACCCGGCGCTTGCGTGCGGTCAACCGGGATGCCGCGATCCTGTTGGGGTCGTCGCCGGTATCCCTGGACGCGCCGGACCAGGTTCGTAACCGCCGCGTTCTGGTGGTCGAGGACGGCCCCACGATCACGCATGGCGGCATGCCGTATGGCGCGGGCTATGTCGCGGCGCGGGCGGCCGGCGCCGCCGCCATTGTCGACCCGAGAGAGAGTGCATCTGCGGAAATTCGCCAGGTATACGACGCCTATCCGCATATCGGGCCGGTGCTGCCGGCGGTCGGCTACAGCGCGGCGCAGCTGGCGGGGCTCGCGGCGACAATCAATGCCGCGGCAGTCGACGTGGTGGTCGCGGCGACGCCGATCGATCTCGCCCGGTTGATCGCCATTCGGGTGCCGGTGGTCAGGGCGCGATACGAGTATGCCGATTACGGCGCAACGCGGCTGGCAGAGTTCGTCGATGCGTTTCTCGGCGCGATGCGGGCTTGATGCAGATCAAGGCGGCCGCCGGCGCGTCGTCGATCATGCCGCGATCGGGGCGGCAACGCTGCCCTGGCATTTGCAGGAAATGAACGATGATGCGCACGATTCTTGTGCCGCTGGCGCCTGGTCTCGCCAGCCAACCCGCGCTCGACGCCGCCCTTGCCATCGCGAAACGGATGAATTCGCACATCCGCGCGCTATACGTGCGGCCCGACCCGGACGCGGCGATCGGCTATTTTCCCGAGATTGCCGCCACGGCCAAGATCGATCGCGATGCGATTGCGTCGGAAGACCAGAAGGCGGCCGAAGGCGCGCGGGCGCGTTTCGATGCGTGGCGGTCGCAGCACGGCATACCGGAGACACTGGCCGATGGCCGGCTCGACACCTGTTTTGCCACCTGGACCGAACAGACCTGCGAGATCGAGACTGCGGTCACCCATTTCGGCCGGGTTAGCGACCTGATCGTGATGACGCGGCGGCACCCCGCGGACACGATGGCGGCGCGCTGCCTCGACTCCGCTCTGTTCGGCAGCGGCCGGCCCGCATTGCTCGTTCCAAATGCCCCTTTCGGCGACATGCTCAGCCACGTGATGATCGCGTGGAACGGCAGCCTCGAAGCAAGCCATGCCGTGTTTGCGGCGATGCCGTTGCTCCGGGCGGCACAATGGGTGTCCACGTTCTACTCCCCTGAGGGGGAGCCCGAAAAACAGCCTGGCGCCGAACTGGTAGAGGCGTTGTCGTGGTATGGGATCCGCGTGCACGAGGAGCGGCCTTCGAAAGCGGCCGGCTCGGTCGGCGCCGACCTGTTGAAGACCGCGCACCGCGTCGAGGCCACCATGATTGTTATGGGGGCCTACACCCATAGTCGGCTGCGGCAAGCCTTCCTTGGCGGCGTGACCCGGCGCGTGTTGCAGGAGGCGCCGATACCGGTGTTGATGTGTCATTAAGCGGAACGCCGGCAGATCGGAAGCGCATCGATGACAGCGCGGATCCAGCGGGTGGTGGTTTTGCTCGACGCCGTGTCGGAAAACGACATGGCCATCGAAACCGCGGCGCACCTCGCCGAGCGCACGAAGACCACCCTCCACGGCGTTTTTGTCGAGGACGCGGATTTGCTGCGGCTGGCCCGCATGCCGTTTGCCCGCACGATTACCGTCGACAGCGGCGCCGCGCAGCTGACCCCGGAGCAGGCGGAGAACCAGCTCCACGCCGCCGCCGAGCACGCGAGACAGCAGCTGATCGAGGCAGCATCGCGGCGCCGGCTGAATTGGTCGTTCGAGGTCGTCGAGGGCGCGGCCGAGACGGCGTTTTCCGCCGCCTCCGAGCACGATCTGGTCGTCGCCTGCACGCTGACGCGGCCGATCGCCGGCGGCTTTCGCGTCGACTGTCGGTGGCTGAGCGCGACCGAGGCGATTCCGGGCCGGCTCCTGGTCGCACGTGCACCCTGGAGCGCAGGCGGATCTGTCGTTGTTCTGTTGAACGATCGCGGCACGAACGCCGCCCGGCTCCTGGAGACGGCGGCCCAGATCGCCGAGGCGCATGGCCGGTTGCTCGCGATCATCTGCGCGACCACGGCCGAGAACGCGCCGGATTTCGAGACCTGGATTGGCGAGCGGGTCGGGTCGTTCGCCGCCGGTGTGCGCATCGAGGCGGCGCCGGCTGAAACCGCTGCGTTGCAACGGCGGCTCGCCGAATTGGGTTGTCGCCTGCTCAGTATCGTGGCGCAGTCCGCCGACCACTTGCGCGAACTGACGGAACGGTTCGGCTGCGACATACTCGTCGTTAGCGAGCCCGAGCCCTGACGCATAAGCCACGACCCGGCCATCTGCGGCGCCAGCAAAGCGATGCGATATGTTTCGCAGATGCCCGGATCAAGTCCGGGCATGACGAACGGTAAAATGCTTCAAGATGAACGGACCACGGCTAGTGGGCGAGCAGCACGGGGACCGGGCAGTCGGTAAGGATCCGGTGGGTGAACCCGCCGAAGACCCATTCCCGCACGCGGGCATGGCCGTAGCCGCCCATGACCAGGAGCCCGGCCTTCCCGCCAATGGCGGCAACCAGCGTTTCCACCGCGCCATTGGACCCGGGAGACAAACGCTGGACGGCGGGGTTGACCCCGTGCCAGGTCAGATAGCCGGCCAGCCGGTCGGCGTCGCCCTGTGCGGCGCCATCTTCATCGACGGTGACGATGACGACCTCCTTCGCCCGCGTCACAAACGGCATGGCAAAGGCGACGGCCCGCGCCGCCTGCGGCGTCGGCTTCCAAGCGATCACCACCCGCTCGGGAATCCCGGACTGCGGCTTGGATGCAGCGGGAACCAGCACCGGCCTTCCGGTTTCGAGCAGCACGGCCTCCAGCGTCGAGCGCGCCGTCGCGTCGTTGCCTGGAACTCCGCGCGAGGCCACGATCAGGTCGGCGGTCGTCCCATACATGGTCATCGAGCTGGGCCACCGGCCGGTCTCGACGTGCCACCACGCCGACACCTCGCCGGGCGCATCCGCGGGAACGGCCGCGGCTTTGATGCCTGCTCCGGTGCAGAACTCGGTGTAAATCCGGTGGGCTTGCGCCTCGCGGTCGCTGATCTCCCTTTGCAGATCGTCGATCAGCCGCTCGACCAAGACGCCGCCGACGCCTCCGTCGGCGGCCGTGTTGACCGCGAGCTCGATCGGATCCGCTCGCACGTGCACCGCGTCGATATGGCTCGCGAACGGCCGCGCAACCGCGAGCGCGGCGGCAAAGGTGGCCGCATCGGTGGCATCGCCCGGCGCCGGCACCAGGATGGTTTTTATCATCTTGACCGCCTTTCGCTGTCCCAGAACTCGCTTCAGTAGAACGCAGTCCGACCGTTTACGCGTTGATGCAAATCAGTTTTCGACCCGCCGTCAGGTCGCTGCCGCCGAGACCGTGCGGAACCGGTAAAGCGCGAGCCCGAAAAACAATCCGCCGATCAGAGCGACGGCCAGAAACTCCCGCCACACGACCGAAAAGCCGGCGCCGCGATAGAGGATCGCCTGGGCAAACGAAACGAAATGGGTCGAGGGCGAGGCCTGCATGATCGTCGCCAGCCACGGCGGCATGCTTTCGAGCGGCGTGTTGCTGCCGGACAGCATCATCATCGGGGAATAGACGAGCATGTACAGCAGGCCGAGCTGCGGCATCGACCGCGCGATCGTCGCGAGAAAAATCCCGATCGCCGTCGCGAAAAACAGATAGATCGCGACACCGACCATGAACAGCGGGATCGAGCCGGCGATCGGAATGCCGAGCAGCCCGCGCACGATGAAGTACAGCGACAGGCCGACGGCGACCATGATGACGATACCGTTGGCCCAGACCTTCGACATGGCGATCTCGAACGGGGTTACCGGCATCACCAGCAGGTGGTCCATCGTCCCATGTTCGCGCTCGCGGATGACCGCCGCGCCGGCCAGGATGATCGCCAGCATCGTAATGCTGTTGATGATCCCCATGACGCTGGTGAACCACGCCGTGGTCACGTTGGGGTTGAACATGATGCGGACGACAAGATTGATCGGATCGGGTGGGCTGCCCTCGGCCCGCGCCAGAAAGTCGTGGATCTCGTTCGTGATGATCTGGCCCGCATAGTCCGAGCCCAGCCCCGCCTGAACCATCGCCGTGGCGTCGACATTGAGCTGCAGGGCCGGGTCGCGGCCGCGCAAAACATCCCGCTCGAAGTTCGGCGGAATATCCAGGACAAAGGTGTATCGCCCGCTATTCATCGCCGGTACGACGTCGCGCTCGGCGAGCGGTTGCGGCGGCTTGAAGTAGGGCGGCAGGAAAGCCTGGGCGATCCGCCGCGACAGCACCGAGCGATCTTCGTCGACAATGCCGATCGAGGCATTGTGCACTTCCTGCGAACTGCTTTGCGCCTGCGCGATGATCGCCAGCGAGAAGGCATAGATAACCAGCCCCAACAGCACGTAATCGTGCAGAAAGCTGCGCAGCTCCTTGGTCCCCAGCCAGAAGATGTTGGCGATGGTCCGCATGGCCGCGAGCCTCAGCGCTCCTGTTTCCGCAGCAACAGCAGGCTGAGCCCGACAAGGATCGGGATGAAGGCGGTCAGCCCGATGAGGTTCGGAACCAGGTCCGGCAGCCTAAGCCCTTTGGTGAAGGTGCCGATGCTGATCGGAAGGAAATAGGTCATCGGAAATGCCCGTCCCATGACCTGGGCAAACCCGGACAGCGACGACACCGGCACGGCCATGCCGGAAAATTGCGACGCCGGCAGAAAGGTCATGATCGCGGTGCCGAACAGGGCAGCGATCTGCGTCCGCGTGAACGCGGAAATCATCATGCCGTAGGCTGTGGTCGCGCTGACATAGATCAAGGCGCCGATCGCCAGTGCGGCGAAGCTGCCTTTCAGGGGCACCCGAAAAACAAACAGCGCCATCAGCAACATCAGGGTAAAGTTGGTCATCGCGATGGCGATATAGGGCAGTTGCTTGCCGAGCAGGAATTCGATGCGGGTGACCGGGGTGACGTAAAGGTTGGTAATCGACCCGAGCTCCTTTTCCCTGACGATCGCCAGCGCCATCAGAATCGCGGGGAACAGCGCCAGCAACAGCGAGATCGTTGACGGTACCATCGCGTAAATGCTGTCGAAATTCTGGTTGTACTTGAAGCGGATCTCGATATCCGCCGCCGGTGCGGGCGCCGCAACCGTGGTCTTGACCGCCGGATCGGTCAGGTAGAGCGCGTGCATGGCCTGCAGATAGCCGCGGATCGTCTGGGCGATGAACGGTCTTGCGCCGTCGATCCAGGCCGCGACCCAGACCGGCCGGCCACGCGCGATATTGCGCCCGAAACCGGGCGGGATTTCGATGCCGGCGTCGATATTCCCGGTCTGAAGCCGCCGCTGAAGATCGGCGTAATCGGTGAGCGGCGCCCTTTCGACAAAGTAGGTCGAGCCGCGCAACTCTTCGAGATAAGAGCGGCTTTCGTGGCTTTGATCGCGGTCGAGCACGCCAAAGGTCAGGTTGTTCACATCGGTCGAGATGCCGAAGCCAAAGGCCAGCATCAGAAAGGCCGTGCCGAAAAAGGCGAAGCCGACCCGGATCGGATCGCGCAGCAATTCGAGCGCCTCGCGGATCGTATAGGCGACCAGGCGCTGCAAGCTGAACCCGCCCAGGATCCGTAGCCGACGCTTTGGCCTGTCGGCCGCCCGTTGCGGCGCCGCTGGCGAACCCTCCGGCAGGGCCGGGGCGGTTCCACCGCTGCGGGACGCCTCTTCGAGATAGAGGATGAAGGCGTCCTCGAGCGTCGCGGCGCCCCGCGATGCAATGAGCCCGGCCGGCGTATCGGTCGCCAGCACATGGCCCGAATCCATCAGCGAGATGCGGTCGCAGCGCTCGGCTTCGTTCATGAAATGGGTCGAGACGAAAATCGTGACGCCCTGGTTGCGGGACAGGTCGATCAGCAATTCCCAGAAGCGGTCGCGCGCCACGGGGTCGACCCCCGAAGTCGGCTCGTCGAGGATCAACAAATCGGGCTCGTGTACGACGGCGACCGCCAGCGACAGGCGCTGGCGGATGCCGAGCGGCAGGTCGAGCGCGGCGTGGTCGAGGTACTCGCCCAGGTCGAAGCGGTCGATGAGCCCCGCGATGCGGCTTCTCGCCTGATCCGGCGGCAGATGAAACAGGCGCGCGTGGAGTTCGAGGTTCTGCCGCGTCGTCAGCTCGGTGTAGAGCGAAAACGATTGCGACATGTACCCGACCCGATGGCGGGTCCTCAGGTCGCTGGCGTCGAGCGGCCGCCCGAACAAAAGCGCCTCGCCCTCGCTGGCCGGCAACAATCCGGTCAGCATCTTCATCGTCGTCGTCTTGCCGCACCCGTTCGAGCCGACGAACCCGAAAATCTCGCCGCGCTCGATCGCAAAGCTGACCCGATCGACCGCGACGAAATCGCCGAAGCGGCGGGTCAGGTCGCGCGCGGCGATGACCGGTTCGGCATCGACAAGGCGGCGCGGCGGGATTTGCAGAACCCGGCGTCTGCTGCCGGGGCCTGCCGGCATCAGTGCGATAAAGGCGTCCTCGACCGTGCCCGTTCCGGTCATCGCTTTGAGCTCGGCTGGCGAACCGACGGCGACGACTCTGCCGCCGTGCATTGCCGCCAACCGGTCAAAGCGTTCGGCCTCTTCCATGTAGGCGGTGGCGACGACGACGCTGAGGCCGGGATGGCGAGCCCGCATGCCCGCGATCAGTTGCCAGAACTGGCGCCGCGACAACGGGTCGACGCCGGTGGTCGGCTCGTCCAGGATCAAGAGGTCGGGGTCGTGGATCAGCGCGCAGCACAAACCAAGCTTTTGCCGCATCCCGCCCGACAATTTCTTTGCCGGCCGGCCGGCAAACGGGCCAAGCCCGGTGATGTCGACCAGTTCGGCGATGCGGGTGTCCCGCTCGCCACGCGATTGGCCGAACAGGCGGCCGAAGAACTCGATGTTCTCGCGGACGCTGAGATCGGGATACAGGTTTCGCCCAAGGCCCTGCGGCATATAGGCGATGCGCGGGCAAATCGCGGCGCGGTGGGCGCTGTCGGCGATGTCGCCGTCGAGCACGGTAACCGAGCCGGACTGGACCCGGCGGGCGCCGGCGATGAGGCCCAGCAGCGACGACTTGCCGACGCCATCGGGACCGATCAGCCCGACCAGGCGGCCGGCCGGCAACAACAGGGTGATCGCGTCGAGGGCGACCGTCGAGCCGTAGGTGTGGGTGACGCTGTCGAGGCGGGCGACGGCAGGTTCGTCGTCGCTCATGACCCGATCTCGCCGCGCAATTGCGGCGGCCACGCGACATGCGGATCGGTGCGCACATAGGCAACACCGGGCAGACCGCTCCTGACGATATTGGCGCGGCCCTGGAGGCGCGCGGGGTCGATCCGCACGCGAATGCGGAACATCAGCTTGGCGCGCTCGTCCTCGGTTTCCACGGTCTTGGGCGTGAACTGCGCCTGCGAGGCGATGTACACCACCTTGGCCGGGATCGGGTGCGCCGGATAGGCGTCGAGAACGATGCGGGCATCGGCGCCGTAGCGGATGCGGCCGGCCTGCGCGGTCGGCAGGTAGATGTCCATATAGACATACGACGCATCGAGCATCGTAAAGACCTTGCCGCCCGCCGGCAGCACCTCCCCGACATTGGCGACGCGGTACTCGATCGGGCCGCCGCGCGGCGCGACCAGGGTGTTGTCCTCGATATTGACCTGGTACAGCTCGGCCTGGTGGGTCGCCGCGTCGAGCGCGCGCTGGGCCGCGCCGATCGCCGCGGCATCGGCGGCGAGCGTCGCGGTGGCGCTGTCGAGTTGCTGCTTCTGCTGGTCGAGCGTCTGCTGCGTGGCGAAGCCTTTGGGCACCAGATAGGCGCTGCGGGCGACCTGCTGCCGGGCAAAGATCACGACGGCCTGTTGTTGCGCGAAATTGGCCTTTGCCTGATCGAGCGTCTGCCGCGCCTCGGCGATCAGCGCCTGGTATTGCTTGAACGAGGCCTCGAGATCGCGGGTGTCCATCACCGCGACGACCTGGCCCGCGCTGACCAGATCGCCTTCATCCACCAGCACCCGGGCGATGCGGCCGGCGAACTTGGTGTCGATGTCGATCTCGTCGGCTTCGAGCCGGCCGTTTCCGAACACGATGCTTGCCGGCACCGCCGGTCCCGAGCGTAGCCACCAATAGGTTCCGCCGCCGGCAACAGCCGACAGCACCAGAAGCAGCGCGGCGAGCCGGGGCCAACGGCGCCGGCGCCGTTGGCCGACCGGTGCGGGGATCACGGCCGGCAGGCGTGCCTCGGCCGGCGCCACGCCAAGTTCGTAGCGCTCGGCGGTTTGCGGAGTGGCGGGTTCGGTGGGCTTGTTCTCGGTCATGCACGCTGCCTGCGGAAGCGGACCGGCAGCCTACGAGCAGCGATGACCCGGGACATTGATCTCGCTCAACGCGACCCGACGCGGAGCGGCACGGCCCTTCCGCGCGGCTGGACGGGCGGCGGAGCGGGCTGGTTCAACGCGGCGGCGAGCAGGTTGTACTTGACTTCGCTGACGCTGAGGTCGCGGAAGTAGTTCACCAGATCGCCCCAGGGATCTGTCACCCGACCGATCCCGGAAATGAAGGCGACAACTCCGCCGATCTCCAGATGGCCGTTAAGCACCCACCAGCCGCCGAGCAGCAGCGCCGCGATGACCTGCAGATGCGTGCATAAATTCATCAGAAAATTCATCGTGAACTTGAGCTTGAAGATGCCCATGTCGAGCCGGAAAACGCGGTCGACACGCGCCGCGTCGACCGGGTCCGATGGCCTGCCTGTGCCGTTTGCGATGATGCCGGCGCCGATCTGGCGGAGCAGCCACACGCGCGCCCGTGTGCGCCGGTTCATCGCGTGTTGCATCAGCGGAATGAAGACCAGTTGCGGCACGAACAGCGCGAGAGCGGCCGCACCCATCCACGGATCGACGTGAACGATGTAGGCGATGACCGTGGCGAGGACGCCGCTCTGCAACAGCGGCTCAGAGACGCTGGCGCCAATGAACCCGCCGATCGGCTCAACCTCGGCGACGATCATCGATATCGCCGTCCCTTGCGCCTCGACGGCAGTTCCGGATGATGCGGTGCCGGCGGCGTGGATGCGGTGGCGCAAATCGCGCTTTGCCTGCTCGCCGACCCAGCCGCGATAGATGTTGAGCCCGAGCTTTGCCGAACCCTGAACCAGCACGGTGCCCAGATAGGCGGCGCACAACAGAACGATCGTGCCGAACTGCCGGTTCTTGACGGCGTCGTTGACGACGCGCCGTTGCAATTCCAGCGGAACGACCTCAAGCAGGAACACGAACACGGTGATGGCGATCAGCGGGAGCTGGTGAACCCAGCAAGTCGCCGCGATGTAACGGAACAGTCCGGAAGGCAACGGCACCGGCCCGTCGCCGGCGCCGCGCTGACTATCCGGCGCTTGCGGCAGCGCGACCGGCTTGCCGGTCGTCTCCGTCATGCGCTTCGCCCAAGATGGGCGCGGACCACTTCGATCAGCTGGATGCCGGAAAACGGCTTTTCCAGGATCGCCCCGACGCCAAGCGTCTGGGCGCCGGCCCGAATATAGGGGTCGATCCGTCCGGTGATCAGGATGGCCGGAACGGCGCTGCCCTCGCGTCGCAGCGCTGCGAGCATATCGAGCCCGCTCATCCCCGGCATGTGATGATCGAAGATCAGGCAGGCGAACTCGTGGCGCCGGTGGTCGGCCAGCACATCAGCGCCCGACGCATGTCCGATGGCGTCGTAACCATGCGCCCCGAGCAGCAGGGTTGCAGAGTCGCGCACGGCGGAGTCGTCGTCGACGAAGCAAACCGGGCGCAGCGCGCCTCCGGCCGCGGTGGACCCCGGCATACCGGGCGGCGGCGGGATGGAGGTCATGGCCGTGCCACCTTGCCTGCCGACGCCGGCCCCTAGCCTTCGCCAGCCGCCTCAAGCGCGTCGCGGTCGCAAAGCTCGATCCGGTGCGGAGTCGGGATGGCGATCGTCCCCTCGCGCCTGAACGACGACAATACGCGGCATACGGTTTCGATCGTCAGGCCGAGATAGTCGCCGATATCGTTGCGCGACATCGGCACATCGACAAACCGCCGCGCATCGCGCCGCTCGGCCAGCTCGAGGAGGAAATGCGCGACCCGCTCGCTCGCCGTCATCCTGCCCAGGAGCAGCATGCGCGACTGGGCGTGCGCCAGGCTGCGAAGCGCCATGTCGCAAATGTGCCGGGCCAGCTCAGGCTGTTCGTCGATCAATCGCTCGGTGGCGCCGCGCGGAAACCGCATGACGGTGACGTCGCCGACCGCTTCCGCCGAGAACAGCCGCTCGCGCCCGAGGTCGATCCCGAAACAATCGCCGGCAAAGCAGAATTCGGCGATGTGGCGACGGCCGTCCGCCAGCAATTTGCAGATGCGCACCGTGCCGCTGACGACCTTGTACCAGCAATCGGCCGGATCGAGTTCGCCGTAAATCTCTTCGTCCTGCTGATAGCTGCGGCGGCCGCCGATCTGTTCGAGGGCCACAAGCGCCGCGAACGGGGCCGACCCGGCGGGCGATAAGCAGGATACGGCACTGTCGAGACGCTCGCCGAGATTGGACTGCCTGAACATGCGCACCTCCATCCGCGATCGTGCGGATGGTGGCGAGATCCCGCAGTCGCCGAAATTCGGAATGCTCCTTACGGAACTCTGCGTACGCAAAACTACCTACGCGCCGGATGAGGCGAAGGCGCGGTTCTTCGAGTGGGCGGCCGGGCGCTCGGTCGCCCCGCGATGCGGCGGACCCATGACCATCCGGCACGGCGGGGGCGGGGGGATCGGACAAAAGCAGCGGTTGACCTGGATCAAGGCGGCATCGCCCGTTGCCTCCGAACATGAGCGCGGATCGGAGGGTGGTCCGTTCCGGTACCAGGAGATGCCGATGATCTACAAGGATATACTCGTCGTTCTCGACCCCGACCCGCGCTTTCGCGAGCGGCTCGGCATCGCGGCGGGCCTGGCGGAGCGTTTTGCTGCGCACCTGACCGGCCTCTACGTCGTGCCCGGAACGGAATCGCTGCTGCATTTCGGGTACTACGACCCCAGCCTGGTCGATCCGCTGAACCGGGAACTGCGGGAACAGGCCGCCAATCAGGAAGAGGAGGTGCGCCAGGTGTTCGAAGACATCGCAGGCCGCGCCGGAATCTCCGCCGAATGGCGGCCGGCGAGGGGTTATCCGACCGACGTTGCCGCCGTGCACGGCAAGTATTCCGACCTGATCGTGCTCGGCCAGCTCGATCCCGACGATAAGCCGGCCCCGCTGGTGCGGCCGCGGCCCGAAGACGTGGCGCTATTGGTCGGTGCGCCGACGCTGGTCGTTCCCTATGTCGGCAAGTTCGCGCAGGTCGGGAAACAGGTTCTCGTCGGCTGGAACGCGAGCCGGGAGGCGAAACGGGCGGTCGACGATGCAATGCCGCTGCTTGCGGCGGCGTCATCCGTCACGGTACTCGCGATCAACCCGCAGAAAAGCCCGATCGCCCACGGTGAGGTCCCGGGCGCCGACATCGCGCTGTATCTCGCCCGTCATGGCGTCAAGGCCCAGGTGGAACAGACCGTCGCCGCCGATCTCGGAATCGGGGAGGCGTTGCTGTCGCGCGCCAGCGACCTCGCCGCCGACCTGCTGGTGATGGGCTGCTACGGCGGCTCGCGCGTGCGCGAGCTGGTGCTGGGCGGCGCCACGCGAACCATCCTCGAAAGCATGACGCTCCCCGTGCTTATGGCGCATTGAGGGGCGCCGGAGGTGGCAATCGACCGGCGGCATCGTCGCGGCCGGTGAGGCCCTGCCATGACCGCCGGCCTGCCGATTGCCCCCTATCTGCTGCTGCTCGGCCTCGGGTTCTTCTTCGGGCTCGCCTTCGAGGAGTTTCACGGCGGACAGGCGCGTCCCGGCGGGGTCCGTACCTTTCCGCTGCTGGCGCTCGCCGGCGCGCTGCTCTACCGCATCGACCCCGGCCGTCTCGTGCTGGTTGCCGCGGGGCTGCTGATCCTCGGCGCATGGCTCGCCTGCTATTACTGGCGTTGCCTGGGCAGGCGCGGAGCAGACGGGCAGCCCAGTGTCGAGCTGATGGTGCCGACCTGCAATCTGCTCGCCTATCTGCTCGGCCCGATCGCCTTTATCGAGCCGCCCTGGGTTGCGATCGGGGCGACGGTTGCTGCGGTATTGCTGCTGACCGGGCGGGAAAGACTTCACGGCCTGGCGCGGCGACTCGAGGTTGCCGAGATCGTCACCGCTGGCAAGTTCCTGATTCTGACCGGCCTGGTATTGCCGTTTCTGCCCGATGTGCCGGTGACGCACCTGACCGCGCTGACGCCGCGTCAGGTTTGGCTTGCGGTGCTCGCGGTGTGCACGGTGTCCTACGCGAGCTACCTGCTGCAGCGCTATGTCGCCCCGCACAGGGGCGGATTGTGGGCGGCGGTGCTCGGCGGGTTGTATTCGTCGACGGCGACCACGGTGGTGCTGGCGCGACGCACCCGTGCCGCGCCCGCGGGGATACGCCAGGCGCAGGTCGGGATCATCGTCGCCACGGCGGTGATGTATTTACGTCTGCTGATCGTCGTCGCGATGTTCGATCTGAGGATCGCGCTGGCCCTTGCCCCCACTCTGGTTGCGCTGACGGTTGCCGGCCTGCTTCTGGCCGGAGCGAGGTACCGGCTGAGCAGGCCCCAACTGGCCATGGAAGCGGGGACGGGCCTGACGACCAACCCGCTGGAACTGAGCGCGGCGCTGATCTTTGCGGGGTTGTTCGTAATCATCTCGCTGGCATCCGCCTGGGTGCACGGCGCCTACGGCAATAATGGGCTCTATGTCCTGGCAGCGGCCGTCGGAGCGACCGATATCGACCCGTTCGTGCTGAGCGTAGCCAGCGGCGGGGCATCGCTGCCGGTCGCTACCGCGGTGGCCGCGATCCTAATCGCCGCGTCGTCCAACAATTTGCTGAAGGCGGCTTACGCTGCCGGTTTTGCCGGAATCCGCACTGCTGCCGTGCCGGCCGCGTCGCTGGTGTTGCTGGCCCTGGGCGGCGCCGGCGCGGCGTGGTGGATCGCCGCCGGAGCCGCCGGATAAGCTCTTCGTGGGGCACTCATTCGGCCGGGGTCGCGCCGCGGCCGACCCTGGCTTCTCGGGCTTGGAGAAAGCCCAACCGCGGCCGCAATTTGTCGAGAAAGTCCCAGGCCATCAGCACCGCACCGAGCGCAAACACGACATCGCCGGGCAGCCGCATCCACTGCCACAGCACCGTGGTGTCATAAAAGGCGGTGCTGCGCGCGTAGGCGAGCCCGTGTTCGTACACCGCATCCAGTTGCGGCCAGCCGATCGGGAAGAAATTCAGCAGGATCCACAACACCAGGCCGCCGTTGTAGAGCCAGAAGGCAAGCTGGCCCAACCGCTCCGAAAACGGCCGCTGGTCTGCTGCGAGGTAGCGCAGACAGAAATAGATCAGCCCGATCGCCAGCTCGCCGAATGCCCCGAACAGGGCGGTGTGCGCATGGTTGAGGGTCAGAAAGGTGCCATGCTCATAATAATTCACCAGCGGCGCGTTGAGTGTACCGCCGCCGAACACTCCGGCGCCGACAAAATTCCAGAACGCCGCGCCGATGATATAAGTGTAGGCGAGCGTGTACTTGAACTCGGTATGGGCGCGGATCAACCGGTACTGGCGGATCGCCTCGATCACCAACAACACCAGCGGCAATACCTCGATGAACGAAAACATGCTGCCCATCGGCACCCAGAGGCTCGGGCCTCCCGCCCAATAAAGGTGATGACCGGTGCCGATGACGCCGCCGAGAAAAACCAGGATCAATTCGAAATACACCGCCCGCTCGGCGAGCTTGCGCGAGACGAGGCCGACCGCCATCAGCAGATAGGCGCTCATGCAGGCGGCAAAGAACTCGAACGATTGCTCGACCCACAAATGCACCACCCACCAGCGCCAGAAATCTGTCAGCGTGAAGGATTTCTCGATCCCGGTCAGCGGGATCATCCCGAAGACGTAAAGCACGGCGATGTTGATCGTCGAGGCCCAGATCAGGTGCTCGAGCCTGATGCGGCCGGTCCAGAATTCGCGTGCCGCCCGCCGCCACAGCGAAAGCGTCGGCCACAAGGCGCGCATGACCAGGAGGCTCCACAGCGCCAGGCCGATAAAGAAGCCGATCTGCCAGAACCGGCCGAGCTGGATGTAGGAGAGCCCCTGGTTCCCGAACCAAAACCAGTCGCGCCTGATATAGCCCATGATGCCGAGCCAGTCGCCGACGAGCGCGCCGGCCACGACCGCCACGGTCGCCCAGAACAGCAGATCGACCAGCACGTGCTGGCCTTTGGCCTCGCGGCCGCCAGCGATCGCCGGCGCCAGAAACAGCGCCGCGCCGATCCACGACAGGCCGATCCAGGCGATCGGTGCCTGGATGTGAACGTCGCGCAGGAAATTGAACGGCAGGAAGTCGTTGATCGGGATGCCGTAGAAGCTCGCGCGGTCGTAATAGGAATGGGCCATGACCGTGCCGGCGCCGATCTGCACCAGCAACAGGGCCGCAACGACCAGAAAATACTTGCCGATGCGACGCTGGCTTGGGGTCAAAGGCCGGAACGTCGACAGCACCGGGTCCATCGGCGCATCGTCGGGATCGTTGAGAAAAAACTCGTAGATGAACAGCACCGCGCCGAACGCAAAAAAGGTGAAGCAGAAGCTGATCCAGGTCCACCGGAAGGTGTCGGTCGTCGGGGTGTTGCCCACCAGCGGCTCGAACGGCCAGTTCTGCGTCCACGACCATGTCTGCCCCGGCCGCCGCGCCACCGTGGTCAGCGCCGAATAGATCAGGAAATCGGCGGTTTGCCGCGCGAGTTCCGGAGGCAGGCTGTAGGCCGGCGTCCACCCGGTTGCCGGATCGGCGACGGCCAGGCTTTTCGCGAGCGAGTTGCGGATCGAGACGATCGCGGAGGCTGCCGCATCGGGCACGACAAGGTTCGCCTGCGTCAGGTCGAGGCCTTGCAATTCGGCCCGCATCGCGGCGGAGACCGCGGCCTGCTGGTCGGCGGGAAGCGCCGAAAACGCCTTGCCGTAGCGGGCTTGCGACAGGTTGTTTCGGGTCGCGGTAGCGAGATCGACCAGGACCGAGGCGGTATAGTCTTCGCCGTAATAGGAGCCCATGCCGTAGAGGCTGCCGTAATCCATCAGGTCGGCGCGCTGAAACCCGCCTTTGCCGGCGATGATGTCGTCGCCCGTCATCAGCACGGTTCCGCCGGCGGTCACGAAGCGATCGGGCTGCGGCGGCGCGGCGCGGTATGTCGCCGTCGTCGCCCAGGCCAGCAGCGCAAAGGTGACGACGGCGACCCCGAGGAGGATCCATTTCAGCACGTTGCTGACCGGATCGTCGAGCGATCGCGGGCTGGGATCGGCGCTCACCGTCATAGAACCCCCCTCACCATTGACCGCCGGCGACGGCGCCGACGATCGTGACGAAACCGGGTACGACCAGCAACCCCTTGGGTCGTACCAACCGGGCAAGCGATGCGGGCTCATTCCTGGCCCCGCCTTGATCTAGATCAATCCTGCGGCGAAGTCGCCCGCCGCCGAGCAACTACGTAATCCCCCTTACGGAACAATCCGAATTTCGCGGGCCGGGCCTATCGGCGAGGCTCAATCGCGGAATACACGTTGATGACGGAGCCAGCAATGTCGCCACAGCAAACCGAAGCCGCGATCGCCGCCTTTCTCCGCAGCCGCGGCGTGACCCGCTGCCCGACCGCGTGCGTCGCGCCGACGCATGCGTCTGGAAACGCCACCGACCGCGCCGCGCTGCGCGAGCGCGCCGAGCGCGAGGAGGTGCTGCGCGGCGAGCGCGTGCGGCAAGAGATGCTACAGGCATTCGGCCGGGCGGCCTGACCTCGCCCGGGCCTTCCGGTCAGCGCCGGGATGCCGGTGCCAGCCCGGCGGCGAGCCCGAGGCGCACCAGCTCCGACAGGCTGCGCGCCCCCATCTTGTCCATGACCCGGGCGCGATGGATTTCCACCGTACGCGGGCTGATTGCGAGATCGTAGGCGATCGATTTGTTGGGCAATCCCGCGAGCAGGCCGTCGAGCACTTCGCGCTCGCGCGTCGTCAGCCCGGCGAGCCGCGCCGTTGCGACCGCTGCCGCGGAGTCGGGCTCCTTCGGCTCATGGATATCGCGCAAGGCCGCGGCGACGCCGTTGAGGATCGTTTCCGCCGCAAACGGTTTTTCGATGAAGTCGAGCGCGCCTGCCTTCATCGCCCGCACCGCCAGCGGCACGTCGCCGTGGCCGGTGATCACGACCAGCGGAAACGACAGGGCCCGCTCGTTCAAGCGCTGCTGCAATTCGAGCCCATCCATCTGGGGCATGCGGATGTCGGCGATCAGGCAGCCGGCGCGCAGCGTCGGAGCCGCGGCGAGGAACTCGGAAGCCGAGGCGAAGGTGCGGACGGTATAGCCGTTGGTTTCCAGCAGCACCGATAGCGAATCGCGCACCGCCTCGTCGTCATCGACGACATAGATCACGCCACCGGCCGGCATCGTCTTTGTTCGATCCACACCGTGTAAAAGACCACACCAGCGCGACTGCCTGCAACGCCAAGATAGCCTGACGCTGCCCTCGCGTTAACTGGCCACACTGGACACCGCGCCTTGCCGAGTTGATTCGGATCAATGCCGGCAAGTCAGGCCCAGCGTATCAGCCGCTCCGCACCGGCGCGCGGGCGCCGCAAAGGGTTGGCGTAGCGGAGGCCAGGATGAAGGCGTTTGTCTATCAGGGACCGGGCAGGAAGGCGCTGGAAGACCGGGCCATCCCGGCGATCGCCGCACCGGGTGACGCCGTTGTCCGGGTCGTCAAAACCACGATCTGCGGCACCGACCTGCACATCCTCAAGGGCGATGTGCCCACCTGCGCGCCTGGGCGCATCCTCGGGCACGAAGGGGTCGGGGTGATCGACCAGGTAGGGGCCGGCGTAACCGCGTTCCACGCCGGCGACCGCGTGCTTATCTCGTGCATCTCCGCCTGCGGGAAATGCGAATACTGCCGGCGCGGCATGTATTCGCATTGCACGACCGGGGGCTGGATTCTCGGCAATGCCATCGACGGGACCCAGGCCGAATACGTGCGCATCCCGCACGCCGATACCAGCCTCTATCCGATCCCCGCCGGCGCCGATGAGGAGGCGTTGGTGATGCTGAGCGACATCCTGCCGACCGGGTTCGAATGCGGCGTGCTCAACGGCAAGGTCGCGCCGGGCAGCACCGTCGCCATTGTCGGGGCGGGCCCGATCGGGTTGGCGGCGCTGCTGACCGCCCAGTTCTATTCCCCGGCCGCGATCGTCATGGTCGATTTCGACGACAACCGCCTGGCGGTCGCCAAGCGTTTCGGCGCGACCGCGACGGTCAATGCCGGCAGCGGCAACGCCGCCGACGCCGTGCGCAAATTGACCGGCGGAAGCGGCGTCGACACCGCGATCGAGGCGGTCGGCGTGCCGGGATCGTTCGAGACCTGCGAAGACATCGTCGCGCCCGGCGGCACGATCGCCAATGTCGGCGTGCACGGGGTCAAGGTCGACCTGCATCTCGAACGGCTCTGGTCCCACAACATCACAATCACGACCCGGCTCGTCGACACCGCCACGACGCCGATGCTGCTGAAGACCGTCCAGTCTCACAAGATCGATCCGAAGTGCATGATCACGCACCACTTCACGCTCGACCGCATCCTCGATGCCTACGAGACTTTCGCCAATGCGGCGAGCACGCATGCGCTGAAGGTCATTATCGACGTCTAGCCGTGCCGAAGTTCCCGGGCCAGTGATTGTCGCAGCAGCCAGCGATGCGCGAGCCTTCCCTCGACGTCAATGCCGGGCGATCGGGCCTTAAGCACGCGGCGGTCGCTTGCCATTCGCGTACAAATTGTACCCGGACCTCGCATTGTTGCCATAAACGACGATGGATTGCGGGCAATCGTAAAGATAGAAATACCGAGCTAGTCAGGTCATGGCAGCGCTACCGATGAGGTCGGCTGCCATTTTTCCTTCGAGGCCTTCTGCGGCCGATCGATCATGACGCGTTCATCGTCATCCGCGCCGTTTGCGTTCGCTCGGTTCGCCCGCGCAATTTTGCTGGTGGCGGTGGCCTTTGTCGCGGGATGCGGCGGCATCGAGCGCGGACCGCCGGCGCCGCGCGAACTGAGCGACCAGATCACCGTGCTCGGCACTCCCAACGCGCGCTTCTGGCCCGACACCCAGGGCGCCGCCTTGGCCCGCGAAGCGCTAGAATCGGTCGAGCGCGAACGCCGTGCGGCGGGCCTGCCGCCGGGCTCCAATCAGAGGCTGCCGCCCGCCTATTTTCTCGCCGTGTCGGGCGGCGGGGACAACGGCGCGTTCGGCGCCGGATTGCTCTGCGGCTGGGAGGATCGCGGCACGATGCCGTCGTTCAAGCTAGTGACCGGGATCAGCACCGGCGCGATGATCGCGCCGTTTGCCTTTTTGGGGCAGCCCTACCACAACGCGCTGTGCACGATGTACACGACGATCAAACCGTCGGACATCCATAAGCCGCGGGGCTTCTTCGGCGCGCTGTTCAGCGACGCGCTCTCCGACACGTCGCCGCTGGCCGGGTTGGTGAGGCGGTACATGACCGAGCAGGCGCTCGCCGACATCGCGCGGGAGTACCGGAAGGGCCGGCTGCTCCTGATCGGCACGACAAACCTCGACGTGCAGCGGCCGATCATCTGGAACATCGGCGCGATCGCGGCAAGCGGCAAACCGGGCGCGCTTGCGCTCGTCCGAAAGATCTTGCTCGCGTCGTCCGCGATTCCGGGCGCGTTTCCGCCGGTCATGATCGATGTCGAAGCCGGCGGGCAGCATTACCAGGAAATGAACGTGGATGGCGGTGCGGTCGCGCAAACCTTCCTCTACCCGCCCGATCTCGGGCTGCGCATCAACCCGCGCGCCCGCAAGAATGCGCGCGAGCGGCACGCCTATATCATTCGCAACGGGCGGCTCTCCCCCGATTGGGCGGCGACGGAGCGCCAATTCTTGCCGATCGTCGCGCGCGCGATTGCGACGATGATCCACTACAGCGGCTACAATGATGTCCTGCGCATCTACGCGATCACCAAGCGCGACGGCGTCGATTATAACCTCGCCTACATTGAACCCGACTTCGCGACTGCAAAACACGAGGAGTTCGACCCGGCCTATTTGCGGGCGCTGTTCGAGTACGGTCGTACGAAGGGACGGCAGGGGTATCGGTGGCACAAGGCGCCGCCGGTCCTGGAACTCAAGGACCAGGCGCTAAACCCAAATGGTGCGCGACCGAATGCCGGCCGTTTGACGGTTTTGTCCTGCCGGCGGTGCGGCAGTAGCGACTAGCGGCGCGGGCGCCGTCGAACTGGTCGTGGAAGGTCCCGGCGGGCGCCGGCGGATCGGCCGGGTTTCGGCCGCGATCTGGATATTCAATCGGCCCGTCCGACCATGTTCACCCGATGCCTCGAAAGATCGGGGGCGGTCGGGTAAGATGCTCTTGTTTCCGCTTGCCGCGGAAGCGCAAAGACGCGAGCGGCCGCGCGGTGCAGCGCGGCGCCATTTTTACTGTCAGGGAGGCTGCGATGATCCACCACGTCTCGATACCGGCGCGCGAACCTCAGCGTGTCGCCGAGGTGCTCGCCGAGCTGATGAGCGGCAAGTGCCATCCGTTCGGGCCCTTGGAGGGCGCCTTCATGGC
>JASHNY010000170.1 GCA_030041385.1 Alphaproteobacteria bacterium | reverse complement strand
CGACGTGCTGCCTAAAGGATTTCTTGAAGACCGGGCCAAATTCTCCGGCCGAAATATAGACCCCGCCGCAATGATGGCGGCAGTGCCGAACCTGCTCGATCAGCTGCGCGCGCATTTCGATTGGCTGGACCAGAGCCTGGCTGACGGTCGATCATTTTTGCAGGGCTCCGCCGCTGGCCTTGCCGACCTTGCCGCGTATCATCCGGTTTGGTTCCTGAGTCAGAATTTCGGACCAACGGCCGCGCCGCTCGATGGCTTTCCCAGGCTGCTGAGCTGGGCCGAGCGGGTTGCCGCAATCGGCCACGGCAGACGGAGCCCAATGACCTCCAAACAAGCGCTCGAAGTGGCCAGAAGCGCTACCTCAATCGCTAAAGCATCCACCGACGCGAAAGACCCCATCGGCCGGAAGCCTGGCCAAGTCGTCAGTGTCACTCCGGACGATACGGGACGCGATCCTGTCATCGGCGAATTGGTTACGTCGGGCATACATGAGATCGTCATCCGGCGCAGTGATCCCGCGATCGGCGAGGTCTGTGTCCATTTTCCGCGCGCCGGCTTCGTGGTCGCATCGCCCTAGCACACCATGCCGTCGGATCACATGGAGGTGCGATGATGCCGGGACCACTCGCGGGAGCCAGGGTGCTTGATCTGACCAGCGTCGTTTCGGGGCCGTTGGCGACGATGTTCCTTGCCGACCAAGGCGCCGAGGTGATCAAGGTCGAGCCGATCGCCGGCGCGATATCCCGCATCACCTCGGATCAAACCGCAAGATCCGGATAGAAGCCGCCGGCCTTGATCACCATGAATCCGCTTGCATAGCCCGAGCTGTCTCGCTCGACGAGGGCTCGGCGCCTAAGGCTGTAACGGAGTTTCTAATGTCGCCGGTTGCCTCGAACCCGACCCCCGAACGCTTGATGCAATTCGTCTTCGGCTTTGCGCCACCGATGATCATCGAGACCGCTCTTCGCCTCGATGTGTTCGATATGAGTGGTCGTTCAGGCGGCTATCATTGAAGGTCGGCCTCTCGCCGCTCGCGGATTTCGCCTCCTCAGCCTCGCAAAACCGCGCGGCCCGCCGTTTCCGGTAGCAAGATGAAATAGCAAGATCCGGATATATCCGCGGATCCTCGACTTTTAAGGTGGGACCCCGATCCCAGGCCTCGTTTGTAACGGCTCGGCCGCTTGACTTCGAGGTGACGATGATGGCCAGAAAAAAGAGGGGCTTATGCACGTTGTGAGCGAACCACCGATCCTGTACCTCGGTACCCCCGTGGTTCTGATCAGTACTGTAAATGAGGACGGATCGTACAACCTGGCCCCAATGTCTTCGGCCTTCTGGCTAGGATGGCGCTGCATTCTCGGGCTGGGCGCGGTTTCCAAGACCCCCGAGAACATGATCCGAACAGGTCAGTGCGTTCTAAATTTGCCATCCGAGCAGATGGCGCGGCCGCGGTCGATTGCCTAGCGCTGACGACCGGCACTGATCCCGTCCCAGCGGGCAAAGTTGCTCGCGGATATCGTCACGAAAAGAGGAAGTTCGAGATATCTGGATTGACACCAGTCCAGTCACAGACAGTGGACGCGCCCCGTGTAAAGGAGTGTCCGGTACAGCTCGAAGCGGTCGTCGAGCACGTCAAAGACCTTGCTGAGAACGACGAAAAAGTCGGAGGCCGGGTTAAATTATTCGAGGTGAGGGTCCAGCGTGTGCATGTCGCTCAGGAGATGCTGATGGAAGGCCACGCCGATCGCATCGACCCGGACAAGTGGCGCCCATTGATCATGAGCTTCCAGCGCTTCTACGGGCTTTCGCCCACCCAGATACATGCATCGACCCTCGGTCAGGTTCCCGAAGTCTTGTACCGAAGCCCTGATGTTGATCGCGCGAGGCAGGTCGAGGAGGTCGTGGATTAGCGCGCCCTGGGGAGCCGAGATGGACTGCCTCGGCCCGCTGGCTGCACCCATCGGCCAGCCGACGGATCGCGGGTGGCGACAGTTTTGAGGGCTTTCACGCCGCTTCTGGGATTTGTCTTGTCGCAGACTTCTCCAAAGCGACACCCTCATGAATAAGCAGCCAGCGCTTCCGGCTGATCCCGCCGCCATATCCGGTGAGACTTCCATCCGCACCGATGACACGGTGGCACGGAACCACAATGGCAACCGGGTTCGCGCCGTTGGCCAAGCCAACAGCACGGACAGATTTCGGGCGCCCCAGCTGACGCGCCAGCGCCCCATAACTCAGCGTCGTTCCGGCTCGGATGGTTCTAAGTGCCGCCCAAACCTCGCGCTGAAACGACGTGCCTCCAGTCGTTACGGGAATGGCGTTGATCGCGAAGAGATCGCCTGAGAAGTAGTCGCTGATCGCGTGGTGAATTGCGGGCGGTGCTGCGCGATCTTCCAGAGCGAAGTCATCTCCTTCCGCGCCGTAATGGAGCCGGAGAAGACGCCGCATGCGCGATTCGAAGTCGTGAAAATCCAGAGCGCGCACATGCCCTTCGCGATCATGGATGAGAAGCAATGTCCCGATCGTGCTTTCCAGGCGATCTAGGTACAGGATCTGAGGCGCTGCGGGAGTAGACATCGACATTGTCCTCAAGGTTGGGGCGGGTGTTTGCTCTGTTTGTCCGAGCGTCCATGGTCCAAAGATGCTGGGCCGCATACGCTCGCCACGGCCGCCAAGCCTCGGCCCTCGCGACCACCTCAGCAGTGCCGGGCCGGCCTTCCTCGGCTCGCGTTAGTGCCCGTAGAAGTCCGATATCCGCTGCTGGAAAGGCGTCCGGCTCACGCAAGACCCGCATGGCGATGTACTGTGCCGTCCATTCACCGATACCGCGGATCGAGCGGAGTTTGGCGATTGCGTCCTCTAATGACTGGCTGGGACTGAACAAATTCGGATCGGCCAGAGCAGCGGCGGCGACTGCTGATAGTGCTCGTGCACGGGCAGCCGGCATCGCAAGCAAATGGGCTTGCGCTATTCTTTCCGGCGTCGGGAATATGTGTGTGAGTCCAGCTCCAA
>JASHNY010000169.1 GCA_030041385.1 Alphaproteobacteria bacterium | reverse complement strand
TACGCGGTTCACGCGGCGCGGCCGTTCTATCAAAGCCTGGTCGCGTTCATGACCTCGGGGCCGGTCGTCGTGCAGGTGCTCGAAGGCGAAGACGCGGTCGCCAAAAACCGCGAGGTCATGGGCGCCACCGACCCGGCGAAGGCGGCGCCGGGAACGATCCGCAAGGACTTCGCGGAGTCGATCGAGGCCAATTCGGTGCACGGCTCCGACTCGGCCGAAACCGCTGCCGAGGAAATCGCTTTCTTTTTCCGCGACGAGGAGATCTGCCCCTAGCGTGCCGAATCCGAAATTCGCCATGTCTTGGGGTGAGGCTGAGCGCGAATTTCGGCTTCCACAGCACCCGGAGCTATTTTGAAAAAAGCTGGCGGTCCAATTCAGACGAATGAAGCCCGACCGTCATTCCGGGGCGGCCCACAGGGCTGAGCGCGGAACCCATTTTCCAGAGGCCGGTGTTCATGGGTTCCGGACTCGCCGCTGCGCGGCGCTCCGGAATGACTTGAGTGAGGGGTTTCAAATGTCAGATTCCGACCACTGGTGTGGCCGTGGATTGAAGTTCGCCAACGCGGCCGCCGCCAAACCCGTGCGAACTTCAAATCCGCCACACTAGGCCGTCTCGCGGCCGGGTCGGTCCTACAGCAGGAAGTACGCCAGCAGAATGAGTAGGATGATGACCGACGCGAGACCGATCTTGATGAACCGGGTAAACCCGATCCAGGTCCGGTAATGCTGCCGATAATCCTCGTTCATCACCGCCATGTCGGCCTCGTCGATAGCAACAGCGCGTCGGCATCAGGTATAGCCTAACCGCCGCCGGAGGCAAGCGGTCCGACGCTGGCGGCTGCTTCGCTATTCGTCGGGTTGAGCAGCAGACCGCCGGGCGCGACCGCGCCGGCGATCGCGACCCGGCCGCCGGCGATCGCGAGGCGGCCTTCGGCGTAGAGGCGCACCGAGAGCGGATAGATCCGATGCTCGGCCATCAGGATGCGGTCGGCGAGGGCGGCCTCGTCGTCGCCAGCCAGCACCGGGACGACGGCCTGCGCGATGATCGGCCCAGTATCGACCGCATCGCGCACGAAATGGACGGTGCAGCCCGCGAACCGCACCCCCGCTTCCAGCGCCTGGCGCTGCGCATGCAGCCCCGGAAAGGCGGGCAGCAGCGAGGGGTGGATGTTGACCAGCCGGTCCCGCCACGCGGCGACGAAGGCGCTGTCGAGCAGGCGCATATAGCCGGCCAGGGCGACGAACCCGATGCCGGCCTCGCGCAATGCCGCGTCGGCCGCCTCGGCAAACGCCTCCCGGCTCGGATGCGCGATCGCGCGGTGGGGAATGCCGGCCGCTGCCGCCCGCGCCAGCCCCTGCGCCTCGGGGTTGTTGCTCAGCACCAGCGAAATCTCTGCCGGATAGTTCGGCGCCGCCGCGGCATCGATCAGCGCCTGCAGATTCGAGCCGCGCCCCGAGATCAGGACCGCGACCTTCAACCGGGCCATGCCACGCTCGCTGTTCCCGGCGCTGCCGCGCCGCCGGCCCCGCCTGTCGATGGCATCCTCGCGAAAACTGCGCTATGACCGAGGCTGTCGCGGTCGGGGGGCTGCGAAGATACGGGATCGGGGGCGCTTTGCAATGACCCTGCCGCTGGTGTCTGCAGCCGCCGGTAAGCGAGGCCGGCGATGCCTTGCCGGCGCCGTAATTTGCGTATTGCTGGTGGCCGGATGGGTCGCGGCCGCGCGGGCGCAGAACGCCGACCCCTACTCGGCGACGGTCAAGGTCGATGCCACCGCCGCCAACGTGGTCAAGGCGCGCGAGCAGGCGCGCCTCGACGGCGAGCGCCGCGCCCTGACCGAAGTGGTCGACGGTCTCGCCGGCGGACCCGACAAGGTGAAGATGCCGACGCTGGACGACAATGCGATCACCGACATGGTGGTGAGCTTCGAGGTCGCCGACGAGCGCATGTCCACGGTCCGCTATATGGCTGACTACACGTTCCACTTCCGCCCGGCCGACGTGCAGCGCGTGTTGCGGACGGCCGGTGTCGCCGCGCCCGCCGCCGGCGGCGCCGCCACCGCCGCCGGCGCGCCGGCGCTGGTGCTCCCCGTCTATCAGGTCGGCACGCAGGTCGTGTTGTGGGAAGACCCCAACCCGTGGCGCGACGCGTGGACCCAGGTCGAGGCAGAGCCGGCAGCGAATCCCGGGACGGCGGCGGGCGTGGCCCCCGCCGCGCTTACGGTGCCGCTGGCCGATATGGGCGATGTCGCCACCATCGACGGCGACAAGGCGCGCGCCGGAGACGGCGACGCCCTCGCCGCGATCGGCCGCAAATACGGCACCAGCAACGTGCTGGTGGCGGTGGCGGCGGCGCGCGGGCCGGCGCAGATGCCGGAGGGGCTCGACATCTCGGTCAAGCGCTATCGCGGCGGGCAGTTCGTCACCGTTCACACGACCTCGCTCGTGGCGAACCCGGGCGAAAGCGCGGGTGCCTTGTTCCGCCGAGCCGTGCAAACGGTCACCGCCGCAATCGGCAACAACTGGCAGGGCATGCCCTCGGTAAGTGAGCAGCAGGCGACCCTGACGGCGACCGTCCCGATCACCAGCCTCGACGACTGGGTGCGCTTGCGCAACCAGATTGCCGGATTGTCGCCGGTCCGCCAGATCACGCTGAGGGCATTGTCACGCCAGCTGGCGACCGTCGAGATCGGCTATGTCGGCGACATCGACCAGCTCAAGACGAGCCTTGCCGGGCTCGGCATCAATCTCGTGCAAAGCGACTCCGGGTGGACCCTTGCGCCTTCCGCCGCCGCGGCGGGGCCGCAATAGCCTCGGTGCGCGGGTGCAGCCGGCCCAGGCGATGAACCAGATCGGGCTCAACCTGCCGAACCTGATCACGCTGGCCCGGCTGCTGTCGGTGCCATTGGCGATCTGGCTGATCATCAGCAGCGATTACGGCGCGGCGTTCTGGGTGTTTGTCGCCGCCGGCGTGTCTGACGCGCTCGACGGGTACATCGCCAAGCGCTTCGATCGGCGTACCCGGCTCGGTGCATTGCTCGATCCGATTGCCGACAAATCTTTGCTGATGAGCGTGTACGTGACGCTGGGCTATGCCGGGCAATTGCCCGACTGGCTCGTCATCGTCGTCGTGTTTCGCGACGTGATGATCGTCGGCGGCTTCGTGCTGATCCAGGCGAGCACGCCGGCGCGCCAGTTCGACCCGCTCTATATCAGCAAGATCAACACCACGCTGCAGATCGTGCTGGTCGCCTTCGTGCTCGCCCGGCTCGGCCTCGGCGCCGGCGACGGGCCGTTGACGGTCATTCTCGTCAGCGCCGTCGCGGTAACGACGGTATTGTCGGGGATGTCGTATTTCGTGCGCTGGGCGCGCATCTATACGGGTACGGAGCAGGTTCTGTGAGCGCCCGCTTTTACCGTGCCGTCTTCTGGATCGCCGTCGTCGTCGCGGTGTTCGTGGCGCTCGGCCTGATCAAGGCCATCCTGCTGCCGTTCGCGGCCGGGTTCGTGATTTCGTACGTCCTCGCCCCTCTGGTCAGCCGCCTCGAAGATTGGGGCATCCGGCGCAGCCTCGGCAGCCTCTTGGTGCTGATCGTGTTTCTGCTGGCGGTGGCGGTCGTGGTGGGGCTGCTGGTGCCGCTGATCCAGACCCAGATCGTCCAGCTCATCGCCAAGGTGCCGAAGCTGGTCGACGCGGTGAAATACGAGACCGGCAACCTGATGGATCTGCTGAAACAGCACCTTCCGGCCGATCAGGTCGCCAAGTTCCGCGACGCGCTCGCCGGCAAGCTCGGCGAGGCCACGACCTGGGTCGCCTCGCTGTTCCAGAGCATGATCACCAGCAGCATCGCCATCCTCAACGTCGTCTCGCTGGTCGTGGTCACCCCGGTCGTGACCTATTTCCTATTGCGCGACTGGGATTTGATCGTCGCCAAGGTCGATTCCTACCTGCCCCGCCCGTCGCTCGAAACCGTGCGCGGCCAGGCCCGGATCATCAGCGACATGCTGGCCGGCTTCATCCACGGCCAGGCGCTCGTCTGCCTGATCCTGGCGATCTATTACAGCATTGCGCTGACTGCGGCGGGTCTCGAATCGAGCCTGGCGCTCGGCGTATTGATCGGGGTGCTGGCGATCATCCCGATCCTCGGCGCGACCACGGGGTTGGTATTGTCGCTCGCCGTGGCCGCGTCGCAATACGGCACCTGGACCGAGATTTTCATCGTCGCCGGGATTTTTCTGTTCGGCCAGATGGTCGAGGCCAACATCCTGACCCCCAAACTGGTCGGCGAGCGGATTCATCTGCATCCGGTATGGGTGATCTTTGCCCTGTTGGCCGGGGGCACATTGTTCGGCTTTGTCGGCGTGCTGCTGGCGGTGCCGGTCTCGGCGGTGATCGGGGTATTGGCGCGCTTCGCTCTCGCCCGCTATCGCCGCAGCGCGATCTATGACCCGCGTCAGCCCGAACCGGTGCGCGGGCTGACCCCGTACCGATGATCCAGCTGACCATCGATCTGCCGGTTCCTGCGGCCGTCGGGCGCGCGGATTTTCTCGTCTCCGAGTGCAATGCGGCGGCGCTGGGCTGGATTGAGCGCTGGCCCGACTGGCCGGCCCGCGCGCTGGTGTTGCACGGGCCGGCGGGCAGCGGCAAGAGCCACCTTGCGCAACTGTGGCGCGAGCGCGCCGCGGCCCGGCTGATCTCCGGCACGGCGCTGACGGCGGAGGGGTCGCCGCCGCCATTCGCCGGCGCCGGCGGTAATGTCGCGATCGACGATGCCGAGCGCGCGCCCGAGACGGCGCTGCTGCATCTCTACAACGCCGCGATCGAAAGTGGCGGCAACGTGCTGATCGTGAGCGCCCGTTCACCGGCGTCGTGGGCGATCGCATTGCCGGATCTCGCCTCACGGCTGCGCGCGCTGCCGGCCGCCGGCATCGCCGCGCCCGACGACGCGCTGCTCGCCGCGGTTCTGGTCAAGCATTTCGCCGATCGTCAGCTGCGCGTCGCGCCTGGGCTCATCGCCTATCTGCTGCGCCGGATCGAGCGCTCCTTTGCGGCCGCGGCCGCGATTGCCGCGCAGCTCGACAAGCTCGGGCTCAGAGAGCGCGGCCCGATCACGGTTCCGCTCGCCCGCCGGCTCCTCGACGACCGCGACGGTCAGGCGCTCAGCGATTTCGCCGTCACGTAATCGGTGACCGGGTGGCGGGCGTGGCCGAGCATCGACCAGCGCCCGGCGACCGCGAAACTGGCGCGCACCGCGGTCGGAAACTTGCCGGCGGCGAGCGCGCGATACTGCGGCGAGTCCGGGGCGCCGAGCACGATGGCGAGCTCGTGCAGGCCGGGGTTGTGGCCGATCACCAATACCGCCCCGTCGCTTTCGTCGAGCCGGGTCAGGCGGCTCAACAGCAGGGCGGCGCCGGCGAGGTAGAGCTCGTCCTCGACGAGCAGGCGCGGCGCGGGGGCGAACCCGGCCAATACCAGCTCGGTCGTCTCGCGGGCACGGCGCGCGGTCGAGCACAGCACCAGGTCGAGCCGGCCGATCGCTGCCGGAAGATGCGCGCCGACGCGCTGTGCCTCGTCGCGGCCACGCCGGCTCAATTTGCGGTCGCGGTCGTCGACATCCTCGTCCCAGCTCGATTTGGCGTGACGCAACAGATGCAGCCGGTGCATCGGCGTCCCTCCCGCTTCGCCCGGCTCGTGCCGGGTCCGGTTAGTACATGTCAGGGGTAATTACGTTCTGCGGATTATTGGTCAACAATGCGGCACGCATCGTTTCGGCCGATTTGCGGCGGGTGTCGCGTTCGGAATGCGGGGTGAGCCAGGCCGAGTGCGGGGTGATGACGAGCCGCCCTTCGAGCCAGACCTCGCGGGCGCGATAGGCGCGCAAAAGCTCGGGGATCGGCTCGACCGGCGGCTCCTGCGGCAAGACGTCGAGCCCGGCGCCGGCGATCTGCCCGCTCTTCAGCAGGTCGTAAAGCGCGTCGAGATCGACGATCGGGCCGCGTGCGTCGTTGACCACGACGGCGCCCTTCGGCAGCAGCGCCAGCTGGTCGCGGCCCAGCATGCCCTTGGTCTCGACCGTCAGCGGCGCATGGATCGACACGATGTCGGCCTGCCGCAGCAGGTCTTCCAGCGTCGCCGCGCGCTCGATGCCGAGCCCCAGTTCGTGCCCGTTCGGATGCTTGGGGTCGTAGAACACGACGCGGAAGTTGAAGGCCTTGGCGCGCAATGCCACGGCGGTGCCGATGCGGCCGAGCCCGATGATGCCGAAGGTCTGGGTGCCGAGCCGCTGGATCAGATCGTGGTGAAACGAGCGCCACGGCGCCGGCGGATCGTGCCGCTGGTATTCGTGGTGCAGGATGATGCCGCGGCGCAACGCCAAGACCAGCGCCATCGCGTGGTCGGCGACCTCGGTGGTGCCGTAATCGGGCACGTTGCAGACGAGGATGTTGCGCGCCGCCGCCGCCGGCCGGTCGAGCTTGTCGTAGCCGACCCCCATGCGCACGATCGCCCGCAGCCGCGGAAACCGCGCGAGGTCCGCCCCGGTCACGGCAAACCCCATGATCATCAGCCCGTCGGCCTCGGCGCAATCAGCCTCGCTGAGCTCGGAGAGCGCGCCGGCGTCGCGTTTTATGAGGCGCACATCGGGGCCGAGAATGCCGCGCTCGAGCTCGTCGGGCTGCTGGCGCGCTTCGGGGTAGAGCACGGTAACGGGCA
Source organism: Alphaproteobacteria bacterium (assembly GCA_030041385.1). Lineage (GTDB taxonomy): Bacteria > Pseudomonadota > Alphaproteobacteria > ATCC43930 > CGMCC-115725 > DATARH01. Next base: position 7,728 of record JASHNY010000169.1, on the reverse strand, counting down.
TGAAGCTTCCTTTCTGTCTCTAGGCTGTCGCGACCTTGACCGGGCGGCCGGAGGAGGCCGAGGCCGTGATCGCCTCGAACACGGCGACGCCGTGCAGGATCTGCTCGGGCGGGATCGGGTAGGGCGATCCGCCCTCGACCGCGGCGGCGAAGGCTTCGAGCTCGGCGGCAAGCGCGTTGAAGCCGCGCCGTTCGATCACCTCGGGCGGCAGCGCCCGGTGCCGCCCGACCGGCGGCGCGGAAGGGGTCGGGGTGAAATGGAAGTCGAGATTGGGGGTCAGCAATTCGCCGCAGCCCTTGCTGCCGAACGCGGCGAGGCGATAGCTGACCGCGGTGACCAGCGAGCACACCAGCGTCGCCGACATGCCGTTCGCCAGGCCGAACATGACGCTGGTGGTATCCTCGGCATCGTAGCTCACCACCCGTCGCAGGCTTTTCGCATAGACCTCGTCGATCGTCCCGAACAGGTGGATGAGGGCATCGACATTGTGGACGCCGAGCGCGGTCATGCCGCCGGCAGGCGCCTCGGCGGCGGTGGCGCGCCAGGATTCGGGCGCCATGAACAGCCCCGCCGGCGTGTTCTGCTCGGCATAGCAATGCGCCGGCGTGCCGAGCGCACCGGCATCGATTCGGCTTTTCAATTCCTTCATGTTCGGGTGAAAGCGGCGAGGATAGGCGACCGCAAGCACGATCCCGGCGCGCGCCGCCGCGTCGATCGCCCGCGCCGCGCTGCGCCGGTCGAGCGCAAACGGCTTTTCCATCAGTACCGCCTTGCCGGCCGCGGCGATGCGCTCGACCTGGGCGGCATGCTCGCTGTGCGGGGTGGCGCAGACCACCGCGTCGATGTTCTTGTCGGCGAGGATCGCATCCAGGCCGTCATGCAGCGCGATGCCGCGCTCGGCGCAGAATTCCACCGCCTTGGCGCGGGTGCGGGTGGCGCCGGCGACGAAGCGAATCGCGGCGCTGTCGCGCGGCACCGCATCGACCAGTATCCGTCCCCAATGCCCGATGCCGAGGATCGCCGCCCGGATCATTGCCCCTTGCCTCCGCTGTTCCGCCGCGGTGTTCTACACTGGGGCCGGGCGGCCAGCCATGCTGCTTGCGTGTCGGAGGTCGGTTGCGCCCTGCGCATGACAACGCCGTAACCGGGCTGTAAAGTCGCGGTGGCACACAACACGATCTTGTCGGCAGCGGCCGAGGCGGATTGCGTTGAATACGAGCGCGCAGATCGTTGACCTAAGGGCGAGCGACACGCCGTCGCCGACACGGTTCATCAACCGCGAGCTGTCGTGGCTGGCGTTCAACGAGCGCGTCCTCGCCGAAGCCGAAAACCGCCGCCACCCGCTGCTCGAACGGCTGCGATTCCTGTCGATCTCGGCCAGCAATCTCGACGAGTTCTACATGGTCCGGGTGGCCGGGCTGACGGGGCACCACATCGCCGGGATCAAAAGCGTCAGCCAGGATGGGTTGACGCCGGCCCAGCAGCTCGAGGCGATTCGCCTGCGCGCGGGCAGGCTGATGGAAGACCAGCAGGTGACCTGGCTCGCCTTGCGCCACGAACTGGCCGGCGAGGGGATCGCCGTCATCGAGCCCACCGACCTCGAACCGGGCGATCGCGCCTGGCTCGAAGAGCGCTTCATGGCCGACGTCTTTCCGGTGCTGACGCCGCTGGCGCTGGACCCGGCCCATCCGTTCCCGTTTGTCGCCAATCGCGGCTTCGGGCTGGCCTTGCAGCTCGAGCGGATGACCGATGCGATCCGCCTGCAGGCGCTGATCCTGGTGCCGGCCTCGGTCGAGCGGTTCGTTCGGCTGCCCGGCAACCGGGTGCGGTTCCTGCCGGTCGAGCGGATGATCGCGCTGTTTCTCGACCGGCTGTTTCCCGGGTTCGCCGTCATCGCCCAGGGCGTCTTCCGGGTCTTGCGCGACAGCGAGGTCGAGATCGAGGAGGAGGCCGAGGACCTCGTCCGGCTGTTCGAGACCGCGCTGAAACGGCGCCGGCGCGGCCACGTTATCCATCTCGCCGTCGATGCGGCGATGCCGGTGGGGCTGCGCAACTATCTGATCGAGAAGCTCGACGCCGCGCCGGCCGAGGTGTTTGCGAGCGTCGGCGTCCTCGGGCTCGACGACACCGCAGAGCTGATCATCGACGACCGCCCCGATCTCGTGTTCACCCCGTACAACGCGCGCTTTCCCGAGCGCATCCGCGATTACGGCGGCGACTGCTTCGCCGCGATTCGGCAAAAGGACATCATCGTCCATCACCCCTACGAAAGCTTCGACGTCGTCGTGCAGTTCCTGCGCCAGGCGGCGCGCGACCCGGCCGTGGTCGCGATCAAGCAGACCCTCTACCGCACCAGCAACGACAGCCCGATCGTCCGTGAACTCGCCGATGCGGCGGATTCCGGAAAGTCGGTTACCGCGATGATCGAGTTGAAGGCGCGCTTTGATGAAGAGGCGAACATCCGCTGGGCGCGCGACCTCGAACGCGCCGGGGTGCAGGTCGTCTATGGCTTTCTGCAATTGAAGACGCACGCCAAGGTGTCGCTGGTGGTGCGGCGCGAAGGCGGCGAGTTGCGCTCCTACGTGCATTACGGCACCGGCAACTATCACCCCTATACGGCCAAGGTTTACACCGACCTGTCGTTCTTCACCTGCGACCCCGGCCTGTGCCAGGACGCCGCCCGCCTGTTCAACTTCATGACCGGCTATGCGCGCCCGGCGAGCCTCGAAAAGATCGCGGTGGCGCCGGTCAATCTGCGCAGCCGGCTCAGCGAACTGATCGAGGCGGAGATTGCGAATGCGCGCGCCGGCAAGCCGGCGCAGGTGTGGGCCAAGCTCAATGCGCTCGTCGACCCGGCGATCATCGATTTGTTGTACGCGGCCTCGCAGGCCGGGGTGCAGATCGATCTCGTCGTGCGCGGGATTTGTTGCCTGCGTCCGGGCGTTCCCGGAATGTCGGACAACATTCGGGTCAAGAGCATCGTCGGGCGCTTTCTCGAGCACGGCCGCATCGTCTGCTTCGGCAACGGCAACCGGCTGCCGTCGGACCAGGCCAAGGTGTTCATCAGCTCAGCCGACTGGATGCCGCGCAATTTCGACGGGCGGGTCGAGGCGCTGGTGCCGATCGAGAACCTTACTGTGCATCGCCAGGTGCTCGACGAGATCATGGTAGCCAATCTGCGCGACACGCTGCAGAGCTGGAGCCTGGCGTCTGACGGCACCTACTCGCGTGTCGCCACTGACGAGGAGGGGTTTTCGGCCCATACCTATTTCATGACCAATCCCAGCCTTTCCGGGCGGGGCAAGGCGCTGCGGCGGCGCCAGCCTCGCCTCGTCGCGCGCTGACCCCGCCGCAGGCCGATCGCCGCCCGACGATGGCGCGCCGCTGATGCCCGACCGTTCCCCGACCTTGCCCGCCGGCCGCATCGCCGTGGTCGACGTCGGCTCCAACTCGCTGCGCCTCGTCGTGTTCGAGCGGCTCGGCGCGGCGCTGATGCCGCTGCTCAACGAAAAGGTCATGTGCGGGCTCGGCCGCGGCATTGCCCGCACCGGCCGGCTGAACCGCGACGGGGTCGAACTCGCCTACAACAACGTGCAGCGTTTCGTCGCGCTCGCCCGCGCTCTCCAGGTCGATCACCTCGCCGTAATCGCCACCGCGGCGGTGCGCGATGCCAGCGACGGCGCGGCCTTTGCCGCGGAGATCGGGCGCCGCTGCGGGGTCGAGATGCGGATCATCGACGGAGCCGAGGAGGCGCGGCTGTCGGCGGCGGGCGTGCTGTTCGGCATCCCCACCGCAGACGGCGTCGTCGGCGACCTCGGCGGCGGCAGCGTCGAATTGGTGCAGGTCGGCGGCGATCGCGCGATCGGCGCCGGCGTCACGCTGCCGCTCGGGCCGCTGCGGCTCGCCGAGCACGGCGACAACAGGAAGGGGATGGCCGACGCGATCGACCGCGCGACCGCCGATGTGCCGCTGCTGCGGGCAGCCACGGGCAAGACGCTCTACCTCGTCGGCGGCGCGTGGCGCGCGATCGCCCGCCTGCACATGGAGCAGACGCGCTACCCGCTTCACATCATTCATCAATATACGATCACCCGCGGCCAGGCGGAGGGGTTTCTCGACCTGATCGCCCGGCTGTCGCGGCGTTCGCTCGAACAGATCACCACGATCAACCGCAAGCGGCTCGAAGTGGTGCCGGCGGCGGCGGCGATCCTGCGCCGCCTGATCGCGGTCGGGCGCCCCGCCCGGATCATGTTTTCGGCGTTCGGCCTGCGCGAGGGCTATGCCAGCGAATTGCTGGACGCCGACCCGCGCGTCGATCCGCTGCTCGCCGTCTGCATGGGCATCGCCGCGAGCCAGAGCCGGTCGCGCGGCGACGGCGACTGGCTGCAATTGTGGACGGCGCCGGCCTTTCCGGGCCTGCCCGCGGCGGCGCGGCGGCTGCACCGCGCGGCGTGCTGGCTCAGCGACATCGCCTGGACCGAGCATCCCGACTACCGCGCCGCGCATGCATTCCTGCGCTGTCTGCGGATGCCGGTCGGGGCGGTCGATCACGCCGAGCGGGTATTCATCGCGACCGCGGTGCACAGCCGCTACGGCGGCGCGCCCGATTCGCCGATCCGGGCGGCGACCGCGCCGCTGCTCGACGACCGCGCCGCCGGCGAGGCGCGCGCGCTCGGCCTCGCCCTGCGTCTTGCCTATACGCTGTGCGGCGGCGCGCTCGACCTGTTGGCGGATGCCCGCCTCGTCCGCGAGGGCGACGCGCTGATCCTCGAACTGCCGGCATCCGGCAGCGTCCTGCTCGGCGAGGCGGTGCAGCGGCGCCTCGATGCGCTCGGCCGCGCGCTTGGACTCGGCCGCCGCTCGGTGCGCTATCGGAGTTCGGTCGCGGTGCCGGCATAAGCCTGCGCCCGCATCCGGCTCCACCAATACGGGACGATGCCGGCCGCGATGCTGCCGAGGCCGACGATGTTGGTCGTCGCGTCGAAGGTCGGCACGCTGTACGCGGCGATAAAAAGGCAGAACCCGGCGCCCAGCAGGGGCCAGACAAGCAGAAAGAAGAGCTTGCCGGGGGATGTCAGCGCCGGCCGCCGGAAATGCCAGGCGCAGGCAAAACCGGCGACGCCGTAATAAAACGCGACCTGAAACCCGATGGCGCTGATCGAATCGCCGATCACCGCCTTGATCCCCGACAGGTACGACGACAGGAACAGCAGCAACAGGCCAAGCGCGGTAATCAGCATCGTCGCGAGCCACGGCGTGCGGTAAGTGGGATGCAGCCGGGCGTAGCGCGGATGCACCACCCGGTCTCGGCCCATCGCAAACAGCGTCCGGGTGAATTGCAGGATCGAGGTTTCGAGCGTGCCGACCGTGCTCAGCATCACCGCGATTACGGCGATGCAGCTCCACGGATAGGGCAGCAATTTCCCGGCCACGACAAAGACGATGTTGATGCCGGCCTTGCGGATCTCGGCGTCGCTCAATACCAGCAGCGCCGCCGCGCAGGAGCCGACCAGCAGCAGCACCACGGCGATCACCGCAACGATGCTGCCGCGTCCGGCGACGCGGCCGCCGTCGCGGGTCTCCTCGTTCAGGTTGACGGTCACGTCCCAGCCGCTCAGCGCAAACAGGGCGACCAGCGCCCCGCTTGCGAACAGTTCGGGGGTGAACCCGGCGCCCGTCAGCCAGGCAAGGGAGAATGCATGCGCCGGCATGTGGCCGAAGCGGGCGGCGGCGAGGCCGATCAACAGCGCCAGCACGCCGGCCTCGATGGCCGTGAAAGCGATCTGCGTGTAGCTGGTGAGCTTGATCCCCTTGGCGACGATCCCGCCGATGACCACCAGCCATACCGCCGCAACCAGGGTGACCGCGTTCTGGTTGTCGACCAGGCCCGGCGTCAGCAGCTGCAATGTCCCGGTTGCCGCCGGCAGCGTGCCGGAGACCATGAACAGGACCGAGCTGATCAGCATCGACCAGCCGGCGAAAAAGCCGAGCGCCGGCGAGAACACCTTTCCGACCCAGGTGTAGGAGGCGCCGGCGTTGACCTCCATCCGGTTCAAATGGCGGAAGGCGAAGACGACGCCGAACATGATCAGGCCGCAATACAGCAAAGACGCCGGCGCCAGGATGCCGACGGTGCCGACCAGCGCCGCCGTGCTGGCGGCGACGCTGTAGGCCGGCCCACTGCCGGCGACCCCCATGATTACCGATTCGGCGAGGCCCAAGGCGTCGCCATGGAGCGATGCCTCCGCTCGCAGCGGCGGCGGCACGGGAGGTTGGTCCGGTGCGGCGGGGCTGAGTTCCATCGGGTCCATCCTGCCTCGCCCCGCCGCCTCGACAAGCCTCGCCGCAGCGCCGGCTACGCCGCTTCGCCGCCGGCGATGGCGACCAGCTCGATGCGGTTGCGCCCGGCCGTCAAGGCCAGCCTGCCGTGCTTCAGCGCCAGCGCGTCGGCGCCGAACACCTCGTGCCGCCAGCCCGACAGGGCACGCACATCGGCATTGTCGTCGGCGGCGATCGCCTCGATGTCCTCGGCCGATGCGACCAGCTTCTGGGCCACCCCGAAATCCTCGCAGCGCTGCTTCAGCAACACCCGCAGCAATTCGATCAGCGGCCCCATCCCCGGCGGCGGCTCGGCCTTTGCGGGGATCCCGGCCGGCGGGTGCGGGTCGGCGATGCCCTGCGCGACCGCATCGAGGATGTCGCGTCCGAACCGGCCTTCCGCGACCCCCTTGGCGAGGCCGCGGGTGCGCGCCAGCGCCTCGACCGTGCGCGGCGCATGGGCGGCGATCTCGATCACCGCCTCGTCGCGCAGGATGCGCCCGCGCGGCAGGTCGCGCTGCTGCGCCGCTGTCTCACGCCATGCCGCCAGCGCGCGCAGCACGCCGAGAAAGCGGCGGTCGGCACGGCCGCGCAGCCGGAACCGGCGCCATGCCTCCTGCGGCTCGGTGCAGTAGAGGGCGGGATCGACGAGCGCCGCAATCTCCTCGGCGAACCAGCCGGCCCGGCCGTTTTGCGCCAGCCTGTGGCGCAGCCGCTCGTATGCGGTGCGCAGGTGCACGACGTCGGCAAGGGCGTAACTGACCTGCCGTTCGGTCAGCGGGCGCTGCGCCCAATCGGTAAAGCGCGAGGCCTTGTCGAGATGGACGCCGGCGAGCTTTCTGGCCAGCGTCTCGTAGCTGACCGAATCGCCAAACCCGCACACCATCGCCGCGATCTGCGTATCGAATACCGGCTCGGGAACCCTGCCGGAGCGCTGAAAGAAGATTTCGAGGTCCTGGCGCGCGGCGTGGAACACCTTCGGCACCGCCGGATCGCCCATCAACGCGAACAACGGCGCGAGGTCGATCCCCTCGGCCAGGGCATCGACCGCGGCCGCCTCATCCGGCCCGGCAATCTGCACCAGGCACAGAATCGGCCAATAGGTGCGCTCGCGCATGAATTCGGTGTCGACGGCGACGAAATCGGCGTTCCGCTGCCGGGCGCAAAACCCGGCCAGCGCCTCGGTATCGGTAATCAGCGACATTGTGGCAGGTTTGACCGCAGCTACGCCACCGACGCCGGTACGGCCGTCGGCTGCCGCCATTCTACAACAATTTGCGGTCGAACAGTAGATTTAGACTAAATCTCGGTCCGCTCAACCGGCCGGCAACAGCGACTGCGCCTCGCTCCACAGCCGGAAGACGATCGCGCCGGCCGGCTCGGCCCGCGCCAGCGCCGCCGCCTGGCCGG